>NZ_JBEZXZ010000227.1:0-13799 GCF_040638275.1 Actinoplanes sp. NPDC026623
GGGCTGGAAGGCGGGCTGGACGGCGCCGCGGTCGAGCACGCTGCGGAGCGCCAGTGCGGCGGTGTCGGTCAGCGGCTCGGTCTTGGTCATGCCGGTAACTGTGCGCCGCGGACCTCAACGTTGTGTCTAGCCGCCGTCAAGTCAGGCGCACGATAGGGCGCCGAGCGCGTTCCGGACGCTCGCCAGGAACGTCTCGTCGTCCTCGATCCCGCTGCTGCTCCCCTCGCTGGTGGCCCGCCGCGGGTTGGCCAGCTCGGCGCGGAGCAGCGGCTCGGCGGCCGCCGCGCGGGGCCCCAGCTCCGCGAGGCACTCGGCGAGCGCGGGGTACTGGTGCCGCCGCCGCCAGCCGTCGAGCAGCACTGGCAGGGCGGCGTCGGCGTCGCCGGTGATCCGCCACAGCGCCCGCGCCGCCCATCGGCCGTCCTCGGGGTCGGCCATCGCCTCGCGGACGAGGCCGGCCAGGGGCGCCTCGGCCGGGCCGACGTCGGTCAGCGCGAGCACGACACGGTGCCGGTCCCAGGGCTCGGTCATCAGGCGCCGGTAGGTCGCCAGCAGCTCGTCGAAGTCCACGCCGATCGCGTGCAGGGCGTTCGCCGCGGACCGGACGATCGACGGTTCCTCGGCGTCGAGCAGGCCCCGCAGCAGGGGGACGGCGTCCGCGGCGGCCGGCCCCAGGGCGCCGGCGGCCCAGATGTCGCAGACGTCCGGCTCGGCCACGGCCAGCGCCGCGAGCAGCAGCGGCATCGACTCCGGTGCCAGCGCCGGCCAGCCGTACGCGAGGTTGTGGAACCGCTCGGTGTCGCCGGCGGCGAGGCAGCGCCGGGCGGCGTCGATCACCATCGGCTCGGTCTCGGGCCCGAGCCGCCGGACCAGGCCGCCCGGGTATCGCGGCAGCCGCTCGCCGGCCAGCACCTGCTCGACGGCCGGCAGGATCCGGGCGTCACCGGCGTCGGCGAGCAGGCTCACCAGCGCGAACGTGGCACCCTCCGGCAGCCAGTACCCGCCCTGTCCCGGGTCGTACGCGGGCCGGCCCGCGGCGAGCGCCCGGTCGACCTGGGCCAGCATCGCGTCCGCGGCGGGCGCGGTCAGCGGGCCCAGCCGGGAGAGCGCCTGGACGGCGATGCGCTGCCGTTCCCGGTCGGCGTCGTCGAGGTGCTCGGCGAACGCCCGCACCAGCTCGGTGTAGTCGCCGCGCCAGCTCGCGGCCAGGCCGGCGGTCGCCCAGCGGGCGTTGTTCAGCCATTCCGCCGAGGCGCCGTGCACCGCCCGGGCCAGCAGCCGCACCCGGGTCGGCCTCGACCATGTCGACCTGCACCGCGGGGCTGGGCTCGGCGCTGACCCGGCCCATCAGAACGGTCGCGGCGCGCTCCGCGTGGTCGGGGCAGGCCACCATGGCCGCGACGGCCGCCCGCCGGAGCTTCGGCCGCGCCCCGGTGAGGGCCAGGTGCTCGTAGAGCGGGTAGGCGATCTGCACCGCCCGGTGGGCGCGGTCGGGCCACTCGCCGCTGGGGCCGGGCGCCGGCCGACTCACCGATGCCGGCGAGCAGCCTCAGCACCCGGGGGCGGCCCTTGAGGCCCGGGGTCGCGGCGGCCTCGATCAGGAAGAGCACCGACGCGGTGGTGCAAGCGGGCGTTTCCGGGCAGCTGCGGCCCGTCAGGAGCAGTGTGCGGCGACGGGGGACAGCCACTGCTTCATGGTGGGGCCGAGCACCGTGTTCACGTCCTGGTCGGTTTTGACCCCGCGGATGAAGCCGGCGTCGGCGGCCTTGGCCTGTATCTGTTTGGCGGTCTGCTCGCCGTCGGCGCGCAGTTGCGGGTCGGTGCTGTCCCGGGTGGCCGCGCGGATGGCGGCCGCGAACGCGGTCAGCGACTGCTGCACCTGCCGCAGGTGCGCCTTGTCGTCGCCGGGGGACCGCTGCGCGGCGACCAGGTCGGTGAGCGCCTTGGCGACCGGGGCCAGGTTCTTGCCGTACACCTGGCCGAGGGCCTCGCAGGCGGACCTGATCGAGCCGTCGACGCTCGGTGCCGCCGCGCCGGGGGCCGGGGCGGCGGGCGCGCCGCCGCCCGCGCCGGGCGCGGGGTTCGTCGCGGCGCCGCAGGCGGCCGCCGGGAGCAGCGCACCGCCGATAACCAATGCCTGCATGGCCCGGCGCATCGGATCCTCCTGCTGGTGGTCCCGGGGGAGCGGGATGGGAGCGCTCCCATGAATGCCTAGGACCATACGTCGTGTTGCCCCGCCCGTCCAGAGATGTTCTTCTATGGCGGGCCGGGCCGCCCCTGCCGGCCCGGCCGCCGCCGGGTTGGTGGGTCAGAAGATCCGCGCGGCCACCTCGGCGGGCGCGCCCAGCAGGTCGTCGATCTCGTCGTCCAGCCGCACCAGCGTCAGCGAGGCGCCGGCCATGTCGAGCGACGTGCAGTACTCGTTGACGTAGCTGCGCCCGACGGTGATGCCCCGCTCCGCCAGCCGCCGGTGCGCGTGCCGGTAGAGGATGTACAGCTCACTGATCGGCGTGCCGCCGAGGCCGTTGATCATCAGCGCCGTCCGGTCGCCGGAGGAGTACGGCAGGTCGCCGGCCACGGCCTCCAGCATGTCGTCGACGATCGCGTCCGCCTCCTTGATCTTGCGACGCTCGCGGCCCGGCTCGCCGTGGATGCCGACGCCGAACTCGATCTCGTCGCCACCGAGCTCGAACAGCGGCGAGCCCTTCGCGGGCGGCGTGCAGGCGGTCAGCGCGACGCCCATGGTGCGGGTGACGTCGTTGACCTTGCGGCCGATCCGCAGCACCTCCGCCATGTCCGCGCCCCGCTCGGAGGCGGCACCGACGGCCTTGATGACGAAGAAGTTGCCGGCCACGCCGCGGCGCCCGACCGTGTAGGTGGAGTCCTGCACCGCCACGTCGTCGTTGACGGTCAGGATCTCCGCGCGTACGCCGTCCGCCTCGGCCATCTCCTTGCCCATGTCGAAGGCCATCCGGTCGCCGGTGTAGTTGTTCACCAGCAGCAGCACGCCCTTCGGCGAGGCGAGCAGCTTCGCGGTCTCGTACACGTAGTCCATCGGAGGGGCGGCGAACACGTCGCCCGGGCAGGCCGCGTCGAGCATGCCGCGGCCGACCGCCATGACGTGCGCCGGCTCGTGCCCCGACCCCGAACCCTGGACGATCGACACCTTGTCCTCGCGGGGCGCGTCGGTACGCATGATCAGGTTGTACTCCGGCACGTACCTGAGGCTTTCCGGGTTGGCCAGGGCGACGCCCTCGAGCATTTCGGCCACGTAGTTCTTCGGATCGTTGACGAACTTCTTCACGACGTCGCTCCTTGTCTCTGCCAGGCTTCACTGATCCGCTCGACGATGACCGCCACCGCGGTGGCGCCCGCGTCGACGGAACCCCTGCTGCGCTCGCCGGTGTACGCCGCGCGCCCGCGCCTCGCGACCATCGCGCTGGTCGCCTCGGCCGCCTCCCGGGTGGTCGCGGCGGCCGCACGCAGGGCATCGCCGGCTCCGGCGCCGGCGGCGAACTCCCGCTCGAGGCGGTCGGCCATCGGCACGAGGGCGTCCAGCAGCGTCTTGTCCCCGACGTCCGACTGCCCGCGTGCCTTGATCCCCTCGACGGCCGCGCGCACCATCGCGACCACCTGCTCGCCGGACAGATCGGCGGCGGAGCCCGCGACGGCGCCGGCGCGCAGGAAGGCGGTGCCCCAGAGCGGTCCGGAGGTGCCGCCGATCCGGGAGGCGAGGATCATCCCGGTGCGCTTGAGGAACGCGCCGGCATCGCCGCGGTCGATGCCGTCCCAGCCGTCGAGCAGCTTCTCGAACCCACGGGCGAGGGAGTAGCCGAGGTCGCCGTCGCCGACCACGGCATCGAGATCGCCGAAGTACCTCTCGTTCTCGATCGCGGTCTCGGCGATCGTGCGGACCACCAGTTCGGCGCCCGGCAACGCGTTGCCGCTCATCGCAGTCCCTCCAGACAGGCGCGCAGATCATCGAGGGTGAGGTAGGTGCCCGGGCGCGCGCGGCTCCGGTTCGCCAGCACCTCGACCGGGGGCCGGCCCGGATCGCCGAGCTCCGAGACGACAAGCGCCGCCTCGGCGAAGTCCTCGTCGCGGGTGTAGCCGCTGAGCGTCACCAGGCAGCGGAGCCCGGCGCCGGTCGCCGCGAGCAGCCCGTTGCGGGAGTCCTCGATCACCAGCGTGTCCGCGGGGTTCAGGCCGAGCTCGTCCACCGTCAGCCGGTAGATCGCCGGATCCGGCTTCTTGGCCGGCACCACGTCGCCGGCGAACACCGGGATCAGCCCGGCCGCCCGCGAGCCCACCGCGTTCTCCAGCACCGCGCGTACCGATTCCTCGGCCGACGTCGAGGCCACCGCGACCGTCCACCCGGCCAGCAGCGCGCCGTGGATGATCCGGGTGACGCCCGGCCGGGCCGGGATCCGGCCCTCGGACACCAGCCGCCGGAACGCCTCGGTCTTCGCCCGGTGCCAGGTGAGCAGCAGCTCGGACCGGTCGCCGTCGCCGAGCCTCGCGGCGAACGCCGGATCCTCGAACAGGCTCGCCATCCGCTCCTTGCCGCCGCCGATCCTCAGCTTCCCGGCGTACTCGTCCTCGCTCCACCGGGTGGGCAGGCCGAACCGCTCGAAGGTGGCGTTGAACGCCGGCAGGTGGCCGTGCCGCTCGGTGTCGGCGAGCACGCCGTCGCAGTCGAAGACGAGGGCGGTCACCACGCGCGTCCAGACCCGCCGAACAGCCGGATGTGCCGCCGCGCCATGTCCACCACCGCCGCGCGCTGGTGCCGGAACAGCGACGGCGGGTCCCACCGGTCGCGCTCGGCGGCCTCCCGCAGGAGTTCCAGGCTCGACTTCAGGTACGTCTCCTTGAGCGCGGTCGAGATGTTGACCTTCGCGCAGCCCCGGGCGATCAGGTCGGTGAACTGCTCGTCGGACAGGCCGGTGCCGCCGTGCAGCGCCATCGGTACGCCGGTGGCGGCGACCAGGTCGCTGACCCGCTGGGCGTTCAGCACCGGCGCCTGCTTGTACCGGCCGTGCGCGTTGCCGAGGTACGGCGCGAAGCAGTCCACCCCGGTACGCGTGATGAAGTCGACCGCGACCTCCAGGCTCTGCACCACCGAGGCCTCGTCGGAGCCGAGGTCGTCCTCGACGCCCTGTATGCCCTCGATCTCGCCCTCGACGTGCGCGCCGGCCCGGCGGGCCTCGGCCACCACCTCGGTGGTCTGCCGCAGGTTCTCCGCCACGTCGAGTTCGTGCGCGTCGAACAGCACCGAGTTCCAGCCGCCCCGCAGGCAGTCGGCGATGACCGACCGCTGGGGACAGTGGTCCAGGTGCAGGGTCACCGGCACCTCCGCGCCGCGTACCAGCGCCTGGAAGATGTCGTGCAGCCGGCGGCGGCCGTACATGTCGACGGTCTTGACCGACGTCTGCAGGATGACCGGCGCCCGCTCCTGCTCCGCGGCGGCGATCACGGCCTCGATGGTCAGGTCGTTGACGATGTTGAAGGCGCCGACCCCGTACCGCCCGGCCAGCGCGCGATCGAGCATCTCCTTCAGGGCAACGACGGGCACGATGCCTCCCTCCGCCGGTCGCTGCCAGTCAAGACCCGCGCGGGCGTCCGGCGGTATGGGGGAGAATCCCCATCCCGGCGCCGCGGCGCCGCGGGTCAGCCGCGGAGCCAGTCGTTGCCCAGGGCGGTGACCACCGCGGCCGTACGGTTGGAGGCGCCGGTCTTGCGCATGATCGCGCCGACGTGCTTCTCAACGGTCTTCGTGGACAGCGCGAGGCGGCTCGCCATCTCGCGGTAGGTCAGCCCCTTGCGCAGCAGCTCGAGCACCTCGGCCTCCCGCGGCGTGAACGGCGCGGGCCGCACCTGCGGCGCGTCCACCGAGTACGGCAGGTCGGCGCGCACCAGCACGCCCCAGCCGTGCACGTGCTCGACCGTGACCCCGCCGCCGGCCAGGCGCAGCAGCTCGTCCCAGGTGCCGGTGCCCATGCCGAGCGGGTCCGCGCCGGACGCCGCCGCGCCGGTCGTCTCGTCCTGCACCAGCACCCGCAGGCCGTGCGGGTGGTAGACGAGCGCGACGCGCAGCCGCGGATGCGGCCGCCGCCGCGCCGCCGCCCGGCCCGCCTCGGCCACCAGGTCCGCGGCCACCCGGGCGACCTGGTCGGAGACCGGGCGGACCACGCCGGCCTCGGTGATCACCGCGCGGGCGCCCGCGCGGCCCGGGTCGCCGGCGAAGCGCCGCCGGATCAGCGCGGCCAGCGACGGATCGCGCCGTCCGGACTCGACGATCGCGGCGGCCGCGGACTGGGTCAGCGCCTCCAGCTCGTCGACGCCGCGAGGCGAGAGCGTGCCGGCCGCCGGGGCGAAGGCGACGCTGACCGCGATCACCTCGCCGCGCCACCAGATCGGCACCGCGGCCGCCGGGCCGTTGCGCGCCGGATGCGCCGCGGCCAGGTGACCGGCCCGCAGCTGCCCGTAGTCCGGGATCACCACCGGGCGGCGGCTGCCGAACGCACGGCCGGTCGCCCCCTCGTCCAGCGGGAACGAGTGGCCCAGCCGGCAGTAGGCGCCGTACTCGGCGACCTTGACGTAGCAGCCGCGGTCGGCGTCGACAATCGACACGCTGCCCGCCACCGAGCCGGTCAGCCGGCTGGTGTGCCGCAGCAGGCGCCGCAGCACGGGGGCCAGCCGGAGATCGCCGTAGACGTCGGCGACCGCCTCGTCGAGGCGGAAGACCTCTCCGGCCGTACCGGCTGAGCCGGCCGCCGCGTCGCGGCCGCCCGCATGCGGCGACATAGGTCGAACCTATGTTCACCCGGGCGGCGAATCAACGGCCCGCGTCGCCGAACAGTCGCAGCGGGATCGCGTCGGCCATCGCCTGCATGCCCGCGTCGTTGGGGTGCAGGTGGTCACCGCTGTCGTAGCGCGCGAGCATGCGCCCCGGCTGCGCCGGGTCCCGCACGGCCCGGTCGAAGTCGATGACGCCGTCGTAGCCGCCGCCCGCGCGGATCCACCGGTTGACCGCGAGCCGCTTGGCCTCGCCGGCCTCGCTGTAATAGCCGGGGATGGTGGTGTCCTTAAACGGCGTCAGGGTGGCGCCGAAGATCCGCAGGCCGCGTTCGTGGGCGCGGGCGATCAGCTGCCGGTACCCGAAGATCAGTTCGCCGACGGTCACCGCCTCCGACGGCGGCGCGATCGACGAGGGCTGCCCGATGTCGTTGATGCCGAGCAGCACGATCACGTAGCGGACGCCGGGCTGGGCGAGCACGTCGCGGTCGAAGCGGCTGAGCGCGCTGTCGCCGAAGATCGGCCCGAGGCCGGCGAACTGGCCGTCGGGCAGGGTGTTGCCGTCGTACAGCAGGCGGTTGCCGCCGATGCCCTTGTTGAGCACGGCGAGGCGGCCCAGCCGGCGGGCCAGCAGGTCCGGCCAGCGGTGGTTGGCGTCGACGGTGGTGATCGCGCCGTCGGTGATGGAGTCGCCGAACGCCACGACGGAGGCCGCCCGGGGCGAGGCGGCGACGCTCACGCCCGAGAGGAAGTACCAGGACGTCGAGGTCGTGGCGCCGGTCAGCGCGGGGGAGCGGGTGACGTTGCCCGCGGCGGCGTAGTTGGTCTGGAACGCGGAGCTGTGCACGGTCGCGCCGGCGGTGCGCCGCGGCAGGTAGATGCTCACCGCCAGGTCGGAACCGGCGGGCACGGTCAGCGCCACCGGATCGCTGAGCGCGGGCGCGCCCGGCGGGACGCTGAACGAGGAGCTGCCGCCGAAGGTGAGCCGGCGGTCGGTGCCGGGGACGGTCCGCGCCGCGGTGGCGCGCCGGGCGATGCGCGCCTCGCCGATCACGAGCGGCTCGGTGCCGTACTCGTTGGACAGCCGGACCCGCACCGACCGGCCGGCGATGCTGACGTGGACGATCTGGCGCAGCGTCTGGTCCTCGAACACGGTCGCCGGCATCGGCGCGGTGGCCGCGCCGGTCACCCCGGTGCTCCAGGTGCCGGTCCAGGCGGCCGGCCCGGCGTCGGCGACGGCCGAGCCGGCGAGGGTGAGAATCGCGACGCCGGCCGTCGCGACGGCGGTGCCGATCAACCGCCTCAATCTGGTGGTGGGCGCAGCCATCGTCGGCCTCCGCGATCCGCTGAGAGGACATTCCCCATCAGCCCAGCGCAGACCCGGCGCCATGTCAAGACATCGAAAACCATCTTTCGGTACGCCCGTGAGCGGCGTCCGGCCCGGCCCGGTTAGGGTCGGTGAGTGATCGCCGAACCGGTACTGACCCACCGCGCCGAGGGCGGCCACGACGTTCCGCTGCTGGTCTGGCGCCTGCCCGAGCCGGCGATCGCGATCTCGTCCGCGGTGCTGGGCGGCGGGATCGGGCCGTGCCGGTGGCTGGTCAACGCGACCGTGCCGATGTCGTACGACCGGGGTGACCCGGCCGCGCACCTGCGCGAGATCGCCGCCGGGCTGGCGCTGTCCGGACCCGGCGTGGGCCTGCTCACCGGCGTCGACGTCGCCGACGTGGTGCACGCCGGCGACGGCGGGGTCCGGATCTGGGCCACGGTCGGTCTCGGCGCGCCGGTGCAGGCCGCCGACGCCGGCGCCGGCGTGGTCGCGCCGCACGCCGGCACGGTCAACGTCGTGGCCTGGGTGCCGCGGCGGCTGAGCGACGGCGCCCTGGTGAACGCGGTCGCCACCATCACCGAGGCCAAGACGCAGGCGATCCGTGAGCTGGGCCTGGCCGCGACCGGCACGGCGACCGACGCCGTCGCCGTGCTCTGCCCGCCCGGCGGTGCGGCGGCGGACTACGCGGGGCCGCGCTCGCAGTGGGGCCGCCGGCTGGCCCGCGCCGCGCACCGGGCCGTCCTCGACGGCGGCGCGGTCAACCTGGCGGGCGTGCAGTCGTGGTCCGAGCGCCGGGCGATCGCGGGCTGAGGGCGGGATCGCCCAACTCGCCTCGCCGCGGGCCCGGCCGGATTAATCTTGGCCGGTAGCCGGCCGCCGCTCCCCCCGTCGGTTGCCCCTCGATGCTCTTCCGACGGGACATGGGAGCCTCGCATGACTCTTTCCAGGCGCCTGGGCGCCGAGTTCATCGGCACCTTCTGGCTGGTGCTGGGCGGGTGCGGCAGCGCGGTACTGGCCGCGAAGTTCCCGGGCGTCGGCATCGGGCTGGTCGGCGTATCGCTCGCCTTCGGCCTCACCGTGCTGACCATGGCGTACGCGTTCGGGCACATCTCCGGCGGGCACTTCAACCCGGCGGTCACCGTCGGGTTGTGGCTCGGCCGGCGTACCCCGGGCCGCGACGTGCTGCCGTACATCATCACCCAGGTGGTGGCGGCGATCGCCGCGTCCGGCGTGCTGTGGATCATCGCCTCCGGCCAGGCCGGCTTCGACGCCTCGACCAGCGGGTTCGCCGCCAACGGGTACGGCGAGCACTCACCCGGCGGTTACTCGCTGGGCTCCGCGGCGGTCGCCGAACTGGTGATGACCGCGGCGTTCCTGATGGTCATCCTCGGCTCGACCGACCGGCGGGCGCCGAAGAACATGGGCCCGCTCGCGATCGGCCTGTGCCTGACCCTCATCCACCTGGTCATCATCCCGGTGACCAACACCTCGGTGAACCCGGCCCGCTCGACCGGCCCGGCGCTGTTCGCCGGCGGCTGGGCGATCGGACAGCTGTGGCTGTTCTGGCTGGCACCGCTGATCGGCGGGGCCGTCGCCGGCGTCAGCTACCGCTTTGTGGTGGGCGACGACGGCACCGAGGAGATCGCTTCCGAGGCGCAGGACACGGCCGAGGCCGAGGTCTCCGCGGGAGACCTGCCCCACCACCAGGGGTACGTCAGCGGCCGCGAGCGGCGCCAAGTCGAACACTGAGCCTCGGCCTATACAAGGTCATCCGATGCGGATGAGGTGACGTGTGAGGCCGCGCCACACGATGGGTGATGTCTGATTCACGGCACGCCTTCGAAGCGGAGCACATCGATGCAGGCACACGAGATCGCGGCCCGGACCGCCGCCCTGATGCCGGGACTGATCGAGGACCTGGAGAAGCTGGTGGCGATCCCGTCGATCGCCTTCCCCGGCTACCCGTCCGAGCCCGTGGACCGGATGGCCGAGCGGACCCTGCGGATGTTCCGCGAGGTCGGGTTCGCCGACGCGCGGCTCATGGAGGTGCCGTCCGGCTACCCGCCCATCTACGGGGAGATCCCCGGGCCCGAGGGCTCCCCGGTCGTGGTGCTCTACGCGCACTACGACGTGCAGCCCGCGCCGCCGGAGCAGGGCTGGACCAGCGACCCCTGGACGGCCACCCGCAAGGACGACGGCCGGATCTACGGCCGTGGCGCGGCCGACGACAAGGGCGGCCTGGTCACCCACCTCGGCACGATGAAGCTCTTCGACGGGAAGCCGCCCTGCACGGTCAAGCTCATCCTCGAGGGCATGGAGGAGACCGAGAGCAACCTCGAGGCGTTCGTCGAGGCGCATCCCGAGCTGTTCGCCTGCGACCTGTTCGTCATCTGCGACATGGGCAACCTCCAGGTCGGCGAGCCGGCGCTGACCACCGCCCTGCGCGGCGACGTCGCGTGCGTCGTCACCGTCCGCACCCTGGAGCATCCGCTGCACTCGGGCGTGTTCGGCGGGCCCGCCCCCGACGCCATGATCGCCATGGCGCGCCTGCTGTCCACGCTCCACGACGACGCCGGCGACGTGGCCGTCGACGGCGTCTCGCGCGGCGTCTGGGCGGGCGCCGAGCTGAGCGAGGAGGACTTCCGGGCCAGCGCCGACATCCTCGACGGGGTGGGCCTCACCGGCACCGGCCGGATCGGCGACCGGCTCTGGGCGCACCCGTCGATCAACGTCATCGGGCTCGACATGACCGACATCGCCGGCTCCTCCAACGTGCTCATCCCGCAGGCCCGGGCGAAGCTCTCGATGAGAGTCGTGCCCGGCTCGGATCCCGTCAAGGAACTCGACGCGCTCGTCGAGCACCTGCGGACCCACGCACCGTGGGGCGCCCAGGTCGAGGTGCAGCGCTCCAAGGAGGCGCCGCCGTTCCTGTGCGACACCGGCGGGCCGGGCTACGCCACCGCGCGGGCGGCGCTGGCCGAGGCCTACGGCAAGCCGGCGGGCGAGGCCGGCTGCGGCGGCTCCATCCCGCTGCTGCAGACCCTGCAGCGGGCCGCGCCCGGCGCGGAGTTCGTCCTGTGGGGTCCCGAGGACGTCGCCGCCGCACGGATCCACTCCTCCGACGAGAGCGTCGACCCGCGGGAGATCGAGAGCATGGTCGTCGCCCAGGCGCTGCTCCTGCAGCGGCTGGGTGAGCAGGGAACGCGATGAGCGACACCGAGGCCGTCCGGGGCACCCCGGCCGACTCGACGTCGGCCGCTGCTCGGACCGGCCGGCCCGTCGCCGGAAACTGACCTCCGGCCCCCGAGGTGGTCCGGCCCGGCACCGGGGCGGACCACCGCATGATCTGCCGGGCTACGTCACTTGCAGCGCCACACGACCGCCTGGATCGTGCCCGTCGCGTCGTCCGACTGCCCGCCGATGGTGCGCCCGTCGTCGCTCAGCGAACTCGCGATGTTGGCCAGCGGTTGCGTCTTCTGGCCGGCCAGACTCGGCAGCTTGATCGTCTTGGCGGCGACGAACACCGCGTTTCCCCGCTCATCCACCCCGGCCTGCCAGCCCTGCGCGTTCACCGCGTTCGCACCCGCCAGGAGGCCGGCGTACTCGCGCACCTCGCCGGTGCGCACGTTCCACCGGACCGCTTCCGACAGGGCCTCGCCCTTGGCCTGCTCGCCCCTTGCCTTCGCCCCGATGGTGCCGCCGCCGTTGGTGGCCACCCCGGTCGCCCAGCCGTTGCGGATGCTGTAGACCGTGGCGTTCAGGGCGGGCCTGCCGCCCAGGTTCGGCAGCGGAAGCTGGTGCTGGGTGCCGTCCGGGAGCCAGACGTACGGCAGCCCGTCGACCGTGCCGACCACCGTGCCGTCCTCGTCGATGTCGGCGGCGCTGGACTCCGAGGCGCGGGAGGGCACCGCCAGCCGGGTCGGCTTCGCGGTCGCCGACGTCCACAGCAGCGCGTCGCCGCTTCCGTTCTCGCCCACGATCGCCCCGGCGTCGTTGATCGCGTTCGCGGCTCCGCGCAGCACGCCCGGCAGCTTCGACACCCTGCCGTTCCGGTAGACGTACGGCACCTGGCCCTGGTCGGCGTCGTCGCCGGAGGGTGCGAAGCTCCATCCGATGGCGGTACCCGAGGAGTTGACGTCCTCGAGCCCCTCCTCGAGGCCGTCGTCGGGGAGCAGCACCTTGCGGACCTCGCCGTCGTGCCAGATGACGGCCTGGTAGCCGCCGGCCTTCGGGTACGTGCGCCCGACGATGTACCGGCCGGTGGGGTCGCCGCCGCTGACCAGCGCCATCGGCTCCTGGTCCGGCACGGGCAGCCGGTCGATGGTGCAACTGGTCGGCGGCTTCGGCGTCGGCGCCTTGGACGCGGACGGCTTCGGCTTGACGGCGCTGTGCGTCGCCGCGTTCTGCGGCGTGTGACCCGTGATCAGCCCTCCCGCGAACGACGCGCCGGCGACGGCGAACGCGGTCACCACCGCGGCGCCCGCGTATCCGGCGGCGCGGCGGGTGCGCCGACGGCGGCGTCCGTCGGCGATCGCCCGCCCGACATCCACGGTGGACGGCGTGCGCGGCTCGTCGTCAAGCGGTCGCAGCATCTCGAAATCGGACGGCATCATCGGCTCCTTGATCCCTCGTAGGTCGCCCCCGCGAGCTCCCGCTCACCCAGCAGGCGTCGCAGCGTGGCCAGCCCGCGCGAGGTCTGGCTCTTGACCGTGCCGGAGGTGCAGCCGAGCGTCGCGGCCACCTCGTCGACCGGCAGGTCGTAGAAGAACCGCAGCACCAGCACGGCCTGCTGCCGGCGGGGCACCTGGGCCAGCGCCGCCCGCAGCACCTGGCGGTCCTCGACGCCGGCGTCCTGGCCCGGTGCCGTCCGCTCGGGTGTCTCGCGCACCAGCCGGACCCGCGCCCACGCCAGCCGCCGCTCGTCGAGGTAGGCGCGGACCAGCATGGTCCGGACATATCTGTCGAGGTGGGTGGCGGTGCAGGCCCGCCGCCACTTCACGTACAGCGTGGTGATGGTCTGCTGTACCAGGTCGTCGGCGCGATGCTCGTCGCCGGCCAGGAGATATGCCAGCCGGCGCAGCGCGGGGATCCGCGCCGTGACGTAGTCGACGTACTCCTCTTCCGAACCATCCCGCATCGTGCCGCCCTCCGTTGGGTAATCAACCCTCAGACGGGCGTGGGTGACCGCCCGGTTGTCCGTGCCGGTGTATTGATTTCGCGCGGGCCGTGGTGTGTCCGCCGCATCGCCGATCTGCCCGCCCGCGTAGCCGGCGTCCGTCGGCGATGGCGCGTCCGATGTCCACCGTGGATGGAGTATGCGGTCCGTCGTCAAGCGGTCGCAGCAGTTCGAATGCGGACGGCATCATCGGCCTCTCGATCCCTTGTCGGTCGTTCCCGCTCACCCACCGGGCGCCGCAGCCCGGCGAGCGCGGTCGTCACCCCTCAGACGGGCGTGGCGGACCGCCCGGTTGTCACGCCCGCGCCCTGTTCGCCGCCGGGTCGATCTGTCAGCCTGGAGGCAGCGTGTCGACTCCGGGGGTACCCGTGTTCGAATACTCAGCTCCGGCATCGCGGCCCGAGGTCGTGCCCGAGTCGCCGCGGAAGCGCGGCGCGCCCGCTGACCGGCCCGGCTCGGCGGCACCTCCGCGTGCCGGATCCGCCGCGGTGGCCTGGG
>NZ_JBEZXZ010000228.1:0-13626 GCF_040638275.1 Actinoplanes sp. NPDC026623
CGAGGTCCAGGTTTCGCGTCGCAAGTGGGGTGGAAGGTCGCATAGCGGTGTTGTATGCGGCCTTCCACCCCACGCCGCGAGGCGGAAGCTGGGCCCGGCGCAGGCCGCCATGATCCGCCAGATGCGCCCTAGAGCTGGCCGTGGTTGGGCGGCTGGACGCCGGCCAGCTCCCAGGCGGCAAGGTGGTGGTATTTCCAGGCGACCGGGTCGTGCACGCTGTGCGTGCGGGCGTTGCGCCAGTGCCGGTCCAGGTCGTATTTGGCCGCGGTCGAGCTGGTGCCGCACATCGCGAACAGCTCCGACGCCGTCTGCACCGCGACCTCGCTGGCGAAGGCCTTGGCGGCCGCCACCGCCAGCGAGCCGCGCGCGGCGGCCGCGGCGTCGGCGGGCACCGGGCCGATCTGCTCGAGCACGCCTGCCGCCTCGCGGAGCAGCGCGGCGGCGGCCCGGACCCGGGTGGCCACCTGCCCGTACCGGTGCAGGACGTGCGGGTCGTCGGCCGCGCCGGCCGCACCCGCGCGGACGGCCTCGGTAGACGGCCGGGCCTTCTCCCGCAGGTAGTCGCGGGTGTCGCGCAGCGCGCCCTCGGCGATTCCGACCTCGATGGCCGCGTGCACGAGCTGCGCCCGCGCGCCGAGCTGCTGCGGCACCTCGAACGCGCCCGCGTAGTCGATGACCAGCTCGGCGGCGACGTCCTCGAAGGTGGTCGTGCCGCTGATCGTCGCCCGCTGGCCCATCACGTCCCAGTCGGTGCCGATGGTCACCCCGGGCGCGTCGCGCGGGACGAACGCCAGCACCAGCCGCCGGGCGTCGTCGAGCGCGCTGACCGCGATCCAGGCGGAGGTCAGCGCGCCGGTGCAGTAGTACTTGCGGCCGGTGAGCCGGCCGTCCGCGATCCGGGTGGAGAGATCCTGGGCGTGGCTGCCGCCGCGCTCGGCGAGCGCGTTGCCGATCCGCCGGCCGGCGAGGACGTCGGCGAACAGCCGCCGGCGGACCTCGGGGCCGGCGTGCCGGGCCAGCACGTCGACGAGCAGGTAGTGCGCCTGCGGGATCTGGGCGATCGCCGGGTCCACCGCGGCGATGATCCGGGTGACCTCGGCCAGCGTCAGCGGCCCGAGCCCGGGGCCGCCGTCGGCGGACGGCACGGTGATCGACAGCAGGCCGGAGCCGTCCAGGTCGGCGAGGGCCTCGACCGGTACGGCGTCGGCACCGTCCCGGTCGCGCCGGACGACGCCGGGGGCGAGCGCCGCGGCGACCCGTTCGGCGGCGGCGAGGGCGGCTTCGTGCGAAACGACGGCGATCACGAACAGATCCTAGGACCTGAGCTGCCCGGTATGGTTGGCCGCGCCCGCCGACCGAACCGCGATCCGGAGTGACCCCCTTGACCGCAACCGACGGCATGACCGACCGGCTCGGCACCCGGCCCGAGGCCGGCACCGGCGGCGCCGCGGAGCCCGCCGCCGCGCCGCAGCCCCCGCCGCGGGGTCGCCGGTTCGGCTCCGTGGAACTGCTCGCCGTGCTGCTCGTGCTGCTCGTCGTCTTCCGCGGCCCGCTCGCCGCGCTGGTCTCCGACCCGCGGTTGCAGACCTGGACGACGATCTTCGTCTCGGTGCTGGTGCAGGCGGTGCCGTTCCTGGTCTTCGGCGTGGTGCTCTCCGCGGTCATCGCCGTCTTCGTGCCGCAATCATTCTGGGCCAGGGCGCTGCCGAAACACCCCGCACTCGCCGTACCCGCCGCCGGGCTGGCCGGCGTGGTGCTGCCCGGCTGCGAGTGCGGCAGCGTGCCCATCGCCGGGTCGCTGATCCGCCGGGGCGTCACCCCGGCGGCCGCGCTCGCGTTCCTGCTGGCCGCGCCCGCCATCAACCCGATCGTGCTGACCGCCACCGCGGTCGCCTTCCCGGGCAACCCCGAGATGGTCGTGGCCCGCGGCGGCGCCAGCCTGATCGTCGCCGTGGCGATGGGCTGGCTCTGGCTCAGGCTCGGCAAGGCCGAGTGGATCAAGCTGCCGCCGCGGCCGCACGAGGACGGCTCGCGGCTGAAGGCGTTCGTGGCCGCCTGCCGGCACGACGTGATGCACGCGGGCGGCTTCCTGGTGCTCGGCGCCGCGGCGGCCGCCACCATCAACGTGGCCGTCCCGGAGTCCTGGCTGCAGCGCCTGGCCGGCTACCCGATCCTGTCCATCATCGCGCTGGCGGTGCTCGCCGTGCTGCTGTCCATCTGCAGCGAGGCGGACGCGTTCGTCGCCGCGTCGCTGTCGCAGTTCTCGCTGACCTCGCGGCTGGTCTTCCTGGTGGTCGGGCCGATGGTCGACCTCAAGCTGATCGCCATGCAGACCGGCGTCTTCGGCCGCCGGTTCTCGGCGCGCTTCGCGCCCGCGACGTTCGCCGCGGCGATCCTGGTCGGCGCCGGCGTCGGGGCGGTGCTGCTGTGAACCGGCAGGCCCAGGCCGTGATCATGCTGCTCTTCGGCGGCGCGCTGCTCAAGGCGAGCCTCTCCGACCTGTACCTGCGCTACGTCAAGCAGGCCCTGCAGCCGTTCCTCATCGGCGCGGGGATCCTGCTGGTCGCCGCCGCGATCCTGACCCTCTGGTACGAGCTGCGCGGCAAGGCCGAGCGGCACGACGGACCCGGGCACCACCACGAGCCGCGGGTCGGCTGGCTGCTCCTGCTGCCGGTGCTCGGCCTGCTGCTGGTGGCGCCGCCCGCGCTCGGCTCCTACGCGGCCGGCCAGTCGGGCACGGTGCTCACCGCGCCGGGCTCCGACTCGGACTATCCCGCCCTGCCCGCCGGCGACCCGGTCGACCTCGGGCTGCTCGACTACGCGTCCCGGGCCGTCTTCGACGGCGGCCGCAGCCTGACCGGCCGGACCGTGCGGCTGACCGGCTTCGTCACCCCCGGGCCGGACGGCGAGCCGATGCTGGCCCGCATGGTGGTCTCCTGCTGCGCCGCCGACGGCCGGCCGATCAAGGTCGGTCTCGACGGCGACACCCGGGTCACCGCCGCGTCCGACGCCTGGGTGCAGGTCGTCGGCGCCTGGACGAACCGGGTCGCCAAGGACCCGGTGAACCAGGCCGACGTCCCCTACCTCAAGGTCACCGCCTGGCAGGAGATCCCCGCGCCGAAGCAGCCGTACGAGTGAGGGCCGCGGCGGGGGCACTTCGCCGCAAACGCTGACCTGGCACACCGTGGACCTGCGCACGGTCTGACCGGCAGCGCCGGGTCACGAGGCCAGCGCGGCGACCTCGTCGGCGCAGCCCCAGCAGAGCGTCATGCCGGCGCCGCCGTGCCCGTACGCGTGCACGACCGTCCCGCCGGCCCACTTCTCGGCCTCGACGCGGGGGCCGCCGTTGCGCGCCGGGCGCAGCCCGACCTCCTCCCCGACGATCGGCGCACCCGCAAGCTCCGGCACCAGCGCCACGCACCGCCGCAGGATCGCCTCGCTGGTCGCCGGGTCCAGCGCGGTGTTCCAGTCGTTCTCCTGCCAGGTGCCGCCGAGGACGACGTCCCGGCTGCGCGGGTGCACGTAGGTGCTCGGGTCGCCCAGGTCGCGTACCGAGACGGTGATGCCGGGGTTGGCGACGCGCACGATCTGCCCGCGGACCGGGTACACCTCGGGGTCGCCGCAGAGGCCGCCGGCGGCGAGGCCGGTGGCGTTGACCACCACGGGCGCCTCGAGCAGGGCCTCGTCCAGCCGGTCGACGCGGCGGCGCACCACCCGGGCGCCGTTGGCGAGCAGCCGCTCCCGCAGCAGCGGCAGGTAGGTGTCCATCTCGACCAGTGGCGCCTGGAAGCGGATCTCGCGGGTCCACGGCGGCTCGGCCGGCCGGTACCGCAGGCCGCGGGCGGCGGACGCCCACCAGGGCTCGCCGGCGGCGCCGTCGCGTTCGAGGTTGCGGGTCTCCCGGACGAGCACCCCGGGGACACCGGCGAGCGCCTCCCGGCGGAACCGGTCGTAGGTCGCCGCGGCCCAGGCCAGCAGGCGGGGCTCGTAGATCGTGTGGGTGGGGTACCAGACCGCCGCGGCGACCGCCGAAACGGTCTCCTCCGGGCCGGACGGCGTCCAGACGGTCACCTCGGCGCCTTGCTCGCACAGCCGGATCGCCGCCGTCAGCCCGATGATTCCGCCGCCCACCACGATCACGTCAGCCATGGCGGTAATCCTGTCGTAACGCGGGGCCGGGTGCTCACTATCGGTCAGACCTACGACCGAGCGGGAACCTCCCTGAAGGAGCGAATCTTGGTGGATCGACGGCCGGGGCCCGGGTGGCCGTGATGTCGTCGGCGGTGTGCTGAAGAGAATCACGTCCAAGGTCGGCGCGCTGGCGATGCTGGCGGTGGTGATGCCGGCCGCCGTGACCACGGCCCCGGCCGCGGCGCGGCAGAGCGATCCGGTGCGGCAGGTGACCGCCGGCGGCTACCACGCCTGCGAGATCATCGGCGCCCAGGCCTACTGCTGGGGCGACAACTCCTGGGGTCAGCTGGGCGACGGTACCAAGGCGAACCAGTGGACGGCGGTGCCGGTGCGGGCCCCGCGCGGAGTGGTCTTCACCCAGCTCACCGCCGGTTTCGACCACACCTGCGGCATCAGCGGCGCCAAGGCCTGGTGCTGGGGCAACAGCGGCACCTCGGAGTTTCCCGCGACGCCGGTGCCGGTGCCGGCCCCGCGCGGGGTGGTCTTCACCCAGCTCACCGCCGGCCACGACTACACGTGCGGCATCGGCGGCGGGAGGGCCTACTGCTGGGGGGAGAACATCTGGGGCCAGCTGGGCAACGGAGACACCACGGACCAGCGGACACCGGTTCCGGTACGGGCACCGCAGGGGGTGAGATTCACCCAGCTCACCGCCGGCAACCACCACGCGTGTGGGATCGGCGGCGGCAGGGCCTACTGCTGGGGCAACGGCGGCGGCGGCGAGCTGGGCGACGGCGGCACCGCGAACCAGACGGCGGCGGTGCCGGTGCGGGCACCGCGGGGCGTGGTCTTCACCCGGCTCGCCGCCGGCGACGGCTACACGTGCGGGATCGGCGGCGCCGGGACCTACTGCTGGGGCAACGGCGGCCATGGTCAGCTGGGCGACGGCGGCACCGCGAACCGGACGACGCCGGTGCCGGTGCTGGCACCGCGCGGGGTGGTCTTCACCCAGCTCACCGCCGGCTTCGCCCACGCGTGCGGCATCAGCGGCACCGGGGCCTACTGCTGGGGCGAGGGCGCCGACGGCAAGCTCGGCAACGGAAACACCAAGGACCAGAGGACACCGGTTCCGGTACGGGCACCGCAGGGGATCAGGTTCACCCGGATCACCGCCGGCTACTCCCACACCTGCGGGACCAGCGGCGTCAGGACCTGGTGCTGGGGTTACGGCAACCGGGGTGAGCTGGGCAACGCCAGCACCGCGACCCGCACCACGCCGGTGGAGGTCCAGTTCGCGCGGCATCCCTTGAACGGGCGAATCCTGGTGGATCCACGGACGGGGTCCGCGTCGCCGTGATGTCGTCGGCGGTGTGCTGAAGAGAATCACGTCCAGGATCGGCGCGCTGGCGATGCTGGCGGTCGCGGTGACCGCGATGCCCGCCGAGGCGCAGCAGGGCGATGCCGTACGGCAGCTGACCGCCGGCGGACGTCACACCTGCGAGATCAGCGGCGCCACGGCCTGGTGCTGGGGCTACGGCGGCCACGGCGAGCTGGGCAACGGCAGCGTCGCGGACCAGTGGACGGCGGTGCCGGTGCGGGCCCCGCGCGGGGTGGTCTTCACCCAGCTCACCGCCGGGGACAGCCACACGTGCGGCATCGGCGGCGCCCGGGCCTACTGCTGGGGCGAGGGCGCCGACGGCAAGCTGGGTGACGGCGGCACCACGGACCGGGCGGCACCGGTGCCGGTACGCGCACCGCGGGGCGTCGTCTTCACCCAGCTCGCCGCCGGCACCAACCACACGTGCGGCATCAGCGGCGCCGGGACCTGGTGCTGGGGCGACAACGCCGACGGCGAGCTGGGCAACGGCGGCAACGACGACCTGGACCACCCGGCACCGGTGCGGGTACGCACACCGCAGGGCGTGGTCTTCACCCGGCTCACCGCCGGCGAGGGCCACACCTGCGGCATCAGCGCCGCCGGGACCTACTGCTGGGGCCAGGGCATCCTCGGCACACTCGGCGACGGCGGCAGCGACGACCGGTGGACGCCGGTGCGGGTACGCACACCGCAGGGGGTGCGGCTCACCCAGCTCGCCGCCGGCAGCGCACACACCTGCGGGGCCGGCCGCGTCAGGGCCTACTGCTGGGGCTACAACAACCGCGGCCAGCTCGGCGACGGCGACACCACCGGCCAGGCCGCACCGGTGCCGGTACGCGCACCCCAGGGCGTCGTCTTCACCCAGCTCGCCGCCGGCAGCGCACACACCTGCGGGGCCGGCCGCGCCGGGACCTACTGCTGGGGCTACGGCGACGAGGGCCAGCTCGGCAACGGCGGCACCGCGGACCACCTGGCCCCGGCGCCGGTGCGGGCACCTCGCGGAGTGGTGTTCACCCAGCTCGCCGCCGGCAGCTACCACACGTGCGGCGTCAGCGGCGCCAGGACCTACTGCTGGGGTGACGGCGACTACGGCATGCTGGGCAACGCCGGCGCCGCGAGCCGCACGACGCCGGTCCAGGTGGTCTTCGGGCAGGCATCCCGACGCCGGTGACGGTCGGGCAGGACACGTTCAAGGTCCCGGCCCGCCGGGGCGAAAGGCCCGCCTCGTATCCTTCTTGTCGTTGATGCCGGACACCACCGTGACCGGCGCACCAAGGATCCGGAGCAGAGAAAATGAGCGAGCACCTGTTCGCGGACGCGACAGGCTTCGCCGGTCTGGCGCTCCGGCCCGAGCTGCTTAAGGCATTGACCAGCCTGGGCTACGAGGAGCCGACGCCGATCCAGCGTGAGGCGATCCCGCCGCTACTGGCCGGCAACGACCTGCTCGGGCAGGCCGCGACCGGCACCGGGAAGACCGCGGCCTTCGCGCTGCCGCTGCTGCACCGGCTCGAGCCGGACGCGAAGGGCGGCCCGGCCGCCCTGGTGCTGGTGCCGACCCGCGAGCTTGCCGAGCAGGTCTCCCAGGCGGTGCACCGCTACGGCCGTGACCTGGGCGTACGCGTCCTGCCGGTCTATGGTGGCCAGCCGATCGGGCGGCAGCTGCAGGCGCTGCAGCGCGGCGTCGACGTCGTCGTCGGCACGCCGGGCCGGGTGCTGGACCACATCAGCCGCGAGACGCTGGACCTGAGCGACGTGCGCACGGTCGTGCTCGACGAGGCCGACGAGATGCTCGACATGGGCTTCGCCGAGGACATCGAGGCGATCCTCGCCGAGACGCCGCAGACCCGGCAGACCGTGCTCTTCTCGGCGACGATGCCGCCGCGCATCGACGGCATCGCCCGCCGGCACCTGAAGGACCCGGTCCGGATCCAGATGGGCCGGGAGGAGTCGGCACCGGGCGAGATCCCCCTGGTACGGCAGAGCGCGTACGTCGTGGCCCGCGCACACAAGTCGGCGGCGCTCGGCCGGGTGCTGGACGTGGAGGCGCCCACCGCGGCGATCGTCTTCTGCCGCACCCGCGAGGAGGTCGACCAGGTCACCGAGACCCTCAACGGGCGCGGCTACCGGGCCGAGGCGCTGCACGGCGGCATGAGCCAGGACCAGCGGGACCGGGTCATGGGCCGGCTGCGGGCCGGCAGCACCGAGCTGCTGGTGGCCACCGACGTCGCCGCCCGCGGCCTGGACGTGGAGCAGCTGACGCACGTCGTCAACTACAACGTGCCGTCCGCTCCGGAGGCCTACGTGCACCGCATCGGCCGGGTCGGCCGGGCGGGCCGGGAGGGCGCGGCGATCACCCTGGTCGAGCCGCGCGAGCAGCGCATGCTCAAGGCGATCGAGCGGCTGACCCGCCAGCGGATCGCCGTGGAGAAGGTGCCGACCGTCACCGACCTGCGGGCCCGCCGGCTCGAGCTGACCCGCTCGGCGCTGGAGAGCAGCCTGCAGGCCGACGACCTGGAGCGCTTCCGGGTCGTGATCGAGTCGCTGACCAGCGAGTTCGACATCGAGACCGTGGCGCTGGCCGCGGTGAAGCTGGCGCACGAGGCGGCCGGCGGTGACGTCGACGAGGAGGAGATCCCGTCGGTGGCGCGCCCGCCGCGCGAGCACGACCGGGACCGGGATCGGGACCGCGACCGCGGCCGGCCCGAGCGGCGGGGCGGCAACCCCTCCGGCGGGGCGGTGGCGCGGCTGTTCTTCGGCATCGGCCGGCGAGCCGGGCTGCGCCCGCAGGATCTGGTCGGCGCGATCGCCGGCGAGTCGGGGCTCAGCGCCCGCGACATCGGCGCCATTCAGATCACCGACCGCTTCTCGCTGGTCGAGGTGCCGGAGGCGGCCGCCGACATGGTGATCGCCGCCCTGCAGCGGAGCACGATCCGGGGCCGCAAGCCGGGCGTGCGGCGGGAGCGCCACAACCGCTGACGCGTCGCCGGGTCGTCCCCGTGCGGGACGACCCGGAACGGCGCCGCTCAGTAGCGGCTGCGCAACACCACCATCGTGTGGCCGCCGACGTCCAGCTTGCCGCCGGCCTTCGTGGTGCGCCTGCGGGCCAGCAGCAGCGGGTCGCCCGTGTGCACCACCGGCTCCCAGGTGCGCCCGTACGCCCGCGGCGGCAGCGTGAACGTGACCGGGTCGGCCAGCGGGTTGAACAGCACCAGGAAACAGTCGTCGGTGATCTGCTCGCCGAGCTCGTCGCGTTCCGGAATGCCGTGCCCGTTGAGGAACACGGTCATGGTCATGCCGGACCGGGCCGTCCAGTCCTCGCCGGTCATCGGCTCGCCGTCGCGGCGCAGCCAGGCGATGTCGGGCACCTTCGCGGCCGGCAACTGGTCGCCGTTGAAGAAGCGCCGGCGGCGGAAGATCGGGTGCTCGGCGCGCAGCCTGGTGAGCCGGGCGGTGAACAGGGTCAGCACGTCGTGGTGGCGCGCGTCCTCCCAGTCGATCCAGCTCAGCTCGCTGTCCTGGGCGTACACGTTGTTGTTGCCCTGCTGGGTGCGGCTCAGCTCGTCGCCGTGGGCGATCATCGGAACGCCCTGCGACAGCAGCAGGGTGGCCAGGAAGTTGCGTTTCTGCCGCTCGCGCAGCGCGGTCACGCCCGAGTCGTCGCTGGGTCCCTCCACGCCGACGTTCCAGGACCGGTTGTGGCTCTCGCCGTCGCGGTTCTGCTCGCCGTTGGCCTCGTTGTGCTTCTCGTTGTAGGAGACCAGGTCGTTGAGCGTGAAGCCGTCGTGCGCGGTCACGAAGTTGATCGAGGCGATGGGGCGGCGGCCGTCGATCTCGTACAGGTCGGACGAGCCGGTGAAGCGGGAGGCGAACTCGCCGAGGCTGGCCGGCTCGCCGCGCCAGAAGTCGCGAACGGTGTCGCGGTACTTGCCGTTCCACTCCGTCCACAGCGGAGGGAAGCCGCCGACCTGGTAGCCGCCGTCGCCGACGTCCCACGGCTCGGCGATCAGCTTGACCTGCGACACGATCGGGTCCTGGTTGACCAGGTCGAAGAACGCGGCCAGCCGGTTCACCTCGTGAAACTCGCGGGCCAGCGCGGAGGCGAGGTCGAAGCGGAAGCCGTCGACGTGCATGTCGGTGACCCAGTAGCGCAGCGAGTCCATGATCAGCCGCAGCGACTCGTGGTGGCGCACGTTGAGGCTGTTCCCGGTGCCGGTGGTGTCGTAGTAGTACTGCTTGGCGTGGTCGACGAGCCGGTAGTAGGCGGGATTGTCGATGCCCCGGAACGACAGGGTCGGCCCGAGGTGGTTGCCCTCGGCGGTGTGGTTGTAGACGACGTCGAGGATGACCTCGATGCCGGCCGCGTGCAGCGCCTTGACCATCGACCGGAACTCCTGCACCTGCCCGCCGCGGCCGCCGAACGACGCGTAGTCGTTGTGCGGCGCGAAGAAGCCGATGGTGTTGTAGCCCCAGTAGTTCGACAGCCCGCGCTCGATCAGGCCGCTGTCGTGCACGAACTGATGGACCGGCATCAGCTCGACCGCGGTCACCCCCAGGTCCTTGAAGTGCTTGATCATCACCGGATGCGCCAGGCCGGAGTAGGTGCCGCGCACGTCCTCGGGGATGCCGGGGTGCCGCGCCGTCATCCCCTTCACGTGCGCCTCGTAGATCACCGTCTGGTGGAACGGGATGCGCAGCGGCCGGTCGTTGGCCCAGTCGAAGAACGGGTTGATCACCACCGAGCGCATCGCGTACGGCGCCGAGTCGGCGGTGTTCAGGCTCAGCGGCTCGCCGAAATGGTACGAATACAGGGCGTTGTTCCACTCGTTGTGGCCCTCGATCGCCTTCGCGTACGGGTCGAGCAGCAGCTTGGCCGGGTTGCACCACAGCCCCGCCGCCGGGTCGTACGGGCCGTGCACGCGGTAGCCGTACCGCTGTCCGGGGACGATGCGCGGAAGGTAGCCGTGCCAGACCAGGGCCTCGCGCTCCGGCAGGTCGATCCGGGTCTCGACGCCGTCGTCGAACAGGCACAGCTCGACCCGCTCGGCGACCTCGGAGAACAACGCGAAGTTGGTGCCGCCCCCGTCATAGGTGGCGCCGAGCGGATACGGGTTCCCCGGCCAGATATTCATGCCGACCATCACACCAGGCCGGAGCCGGATCGGCAGCGCTCGGCGACCGGGGTTGACAGCGACACCGCGAGGGGTACGCTCAACCAATCGGTTGGTAAACCAATCGGTTTATAAGCCAGGTGGTTGAGCATGACGACAGCGGACCCGATCAGCGGCCTCTTCGCCGCCCTCGCCGACCCGACCCGCCGGGCGATCGTCGCCCGGCTCGCGCAGGGAGAGGCCACGGTCAACGAACTCGCCGCGCCGTTCCCGATCAGCATGCAGGCGATCTCGAAACACCTGAACGTGCTGGAGAAGGCGGGCCTGATCGTCCGCACCCGCGACGCGCAGTGGCGGCGCTGCCGGATCGAGCCGGCGCCGCTGCGCGACCTCGCAAGCTGGGTGGCGCAGTACCGGGTGCTGTGGGAGCAGCGCTACGACACGCTCGGCACCTACCTGGACGACCTGCAGAAGGAGAAGCCGTGAACACCATCGCGATCAGCACCCCCAGCCCCACCGAACTGGTCATGAGCCGCACGTTCGACGCGCCCCGGGCCCTGGTCTGGGCCGCGCACACCGAGGCCGAGCACCTGCGCCACTGGTGGGGCCGGGGCAACCCGCTGGACGTGACGATCGACTTCCGGGTCGGCGGCGCCTGGCGCTTCGTCGAGACGGCGGACGGCACCGAGCACCCGTTCCGCGGCGAATTCCGCGAGATCTCGGCGCCGGACACGTTCACCTGGACGTTCGAGTACGAGCCGATGGCCGGCCACGTCGCGGTGGAGACGTTCGTCTTCACGGAGGAGGCCGGCAGGACCACGGTGACCGGCACGACGCGCTTCACGTCGCAGCAGGACCGTGACCAGATGATGCAGTCGGGCATGGAGCAGGGCGCCAACCAGAGCTATGCGGCGCTGGACGCGTACCTCGTCAAGATCAAGTTGAGGCACCCGGCCGCAGACCCGGAAAGGCCGCCCGGTGGGCGGCCTTTTCTCAGGTTCGTTCAGGCGAGCAGCGTCGGGATCCGCTCGAACAACTGCGTCGTGTACGTCACCATCTCATGCAACATCCAATTACCCGAAAACAGAATCGCCGCACCGACACCCACAGCCTTCGGCACGAACGACAGCGTCGCCTCCTGAATCTGGGTAACCGACTGAAACAACGAAATCGCAAAACCGATCAACAACGCGGTCACCAGCACCGGCGCACACATCTTCGCCGCCACCGTCATCGCCTGCAGCCCCAGCTCCACGATCTGCGTATCCGTCATACCAACCCCATCGGGCCCCGCCCACCCCCACCGAGTGCAAACCCGGCGCGCAACGGTTGCCGTCCGGTTCGCGCCCGCGAAAACCTCAAGTCAGCGAACCCGCGATCCGCAGCGCCTCCTCCAGCGTCCGCACCCCCTCGAGACGGTAGGTGACGCCGGCATCGGCCCAGATCAGGGTGGGCGCCGCCAGCCGGGCCGTCTCGACGCGCGCGACGCCGTCGCGGCCCACGTAGGTGACCTGATGCGGACCCCGCAGCCAGATGCCGCCCGTGCCCACCTGCACCCACTCGGCGTCGCCGGCCGTCTTGAGGAAGTACGGCGACAGCGCGCCGTCGAACTGGTCGAACCGGACATTCCCCCCTCGGAAGGCCATCGTGATCACCCGCGGCGCGCCGCCGGCGTCCGGATCGGCAAGCGTGACCCCCTCCGGTACCCCGAGTCCGGCCGGCACCCGCACCGGGAACAACGCCACCCGGCGGGCCTCGTCCAGGGTCGCGGTGCGCAGCGACGGCAGCGGGCTGGGCGTGGCCGGCAGGCCGCCGGGCGGCGCCTCGCCCCGCACCTCGATCCCGGCGATCCGCAGCAACCCGCCGACCGCGTCGATCACGGCCGCGCGGGCCGGCGCGACCACCACGACGGCGCCGACCAGCGCCGCGACACCGGCCAGGATCCACCGGCGCACGCGGACGGCGGCACCGGCGCGCCTGCCCTCAGGTCCGCGCCGGGCCGGCAGCGGCCGGGTGAGGCGGGCCCGGACCGCGGCCCGCTGGTCCGTCGCCCGCCCCACGTCCAGTTCGCCGCCGAGCGCGCGCAGCTCGGCGATCAGGGCGTCCTCGTGGTCAGGCACCGCGCACCTCCCCCACCGCGAGCCGGCCGCGCAGCCTCGCCAGCGCCCGGGAGGTCCGCGACTTCACGGTCCCCTTCGGCAGCCCCAGCGTCACCGCGGTCTCGGCCTCCGACAGGTCCAGCAGGAAGCGCAGCACCAGCACCTCCCGGTCGCGGGCGTCGAGGAGCCGGATCTGGTCGACCAGGTGCTGCCGGCGCTCGTCGGCCAGCACGGTGTCGGCGGGATCGGGTGCCGCCCGCTCCGGCGGCTCGTGCGCGGCGGCGCGCAGCACCAGGCCGTCGTGGCGGCGCCGGGAGCGGTGCAGGTTGCGGGTCTCGTTGGCGACGATCGCGAGCAGCCAGGGCCGGAATCCCGACTCGCCGCGGTACCGCGAGAGCTGCCGGTACGCCTTCACGAACGCCTCCTGCACCACGTCGTCGGCGTCCGCGCCGGCACCGAGCAGCACCGCGGCCCGGTGCGCGGGCACGGTGTACCGGGCGACCAGGACGTCGTACGCGTCGAGGTCGCCGGAGCGGGCGCGGGAGACGGCCGCCGCGTCGTCGAGTTCGGTGACCATGTCCGGCCCAGACACCTCCACCTCGTTGATAGGTCGCCGACACCCCGATGACACCGCGTACCGCGATGTGGTTCCCGGGAACCGCGACCGGCCCGGCGGTGTCCACAGGGCATGACGAGCAGGCGGAACCTATTCATCATGGCGGGCGGCGTCGCCCTGACGGCCGCGTGCCGCGAGCAGCCCCGCGCCGCCGTGTCCGTACCGGATGTGGTGGTGGCCGAGGGACGCCGCGGCCTTGTCGTGCTCGGCGGCGCGCGGCCCCGCGGTCTCGGCCGGCAGGCCGTGCTGAGCCCGGACGGCGCGCTGGCCTGCGCGGTGACCCGCGACGGCGCC
>NZ_JBEZXZ010000229.1:0-13431 GCF_040638275.1 Actinoplanes sp. NPDC026623
TCAGCCACGTGCCGCTGATCGACACCGCGCGCACGCTCGACACCGCCCTCGCACCCACCGAGGCGAGAGCCCGCGAGGGACTCCGGTGACGCCGCGAGGGCGATCCGGGCTCAGGCGGCCTTCTTCGCGGCCTTCCGCGGCGCGGTCTTCTTGCCGGTGGCCGGCTTCTTCGCGGAAGCCTTCCCGGGCGAGGCCTTCTTGGCACGCTCCTTCTTGGCGGCGGGCTTGCGGGCGGCCGCGCGGCCGCTGCGGGCGCGCTCGACACTGGCCTGCAGCGCCGCCATCAGGTCGGTGACGTCGGTGGCCCCCGGCGCGGGGTCCGCGACGGTGATCTCCTTGCCGGCCTTCTTCTCCTTGATCAGCGCGTTGACCCGGTCGGTGTAGCCGTCCCGGTAGTCCTTCGGGTTCCACCTGCCCGACATGGAGTCGATCAGCTGTATGGCCATCTTCATCTCGGCCGGCTTGGCCGCGGCGCGGGGCAGCCCGTCCAGCTCCTTCGCCGGGTCCCGCACCTCGTCGGCGAAGTACATGGTCTCCAGTACGAGCAGTTTCCCGTCCGGCCGGATCGCGGCGAGATACTCCTTGCCGCGCATCACCAGGGTCCCGATCGCGGCGCGGCGCGCCTTGGCCATCGCGTCCCGCAGCAGCGCGTACGTCTTGGCGGTCTCCTCGCTGCCCGGCGCGAGATAGTAGCTCTTCTGGTAGAAGATCGGGTCGATCTCCTCCAGGTCGACGAACGCGTGCAGCTCCAGGCTCTTGGACCGCCCGGGTGCCACCGAGTCCAGCTCCTCCTGCTCGAGCATGACCAGCTTGCCGCCACCGACGTCGGTCCCCTTGGCGATGTCGCCGTAGTCGACCTCCTTGCCGGTGCGCTCGTTCACCCGCTGATAGCGGATCCGGTCGGTGGTGCCCTTCTCGTACTGGTGGAAGGAGACCTCGTGCTCGCGCGTGGCGGAATACATCGCCACGGGCACCGAGACGAGCCCAAAGGTGACAGCTCCGGTCCAGATCGGTCGCGCCATCCCACCTGATTACCCGCTTCCGCCGCGATCTCACCGCCGGGCGACGGGAGACTGCCGGGTGGCTATGTCGCCTCTGCCGCGAGCGGCGTGTGGGCCGGCGGGACGGTCTCGTCCGGCAGCGGCGGCCCGGGCGGCGTGCCGTCGCCGAACGGGCGCCCGCCGAGCTGTTCGCGGCCGTGGGGCTCGAGCCAGTTCCGCAGGTCCGGGCCGGCCGGCACGATGCCGGTGGGGTTGATGTCGCGGTGGACCAGGTAGTAGTGCTGTTTGATGTGGGCGAAGTCGGTGGTGTCGCCGAAGCCGGGAGTGGTGAACAGGTCCCGCGCGTACGCCCAGAGGACCGGCATCTCGGTGAGCTTGCCGCGGTTGCACTTGAAGTGTCCGTGGTAGACGGCGTCGAAGCGGGCGAGGGTGGTGAACAGCCGCACGTCGGCTTCGGTGATGGTGTCGCCGACCAGGAACCGCCGGTCGGCCAGGCGTTCCGACAGCCAGTCGAGCGCGGTGAACAACCGCTGGTAGGCGGCGTCGTAGGCGTCCTGGCTGCCGGCGAAGCCGCACCGGTACACCCCGTTGTTGACCTCGGTGTACACCCTCCGGTTGACCTGGTCGATCTCGTCCCGCAGGGCGTCGGGGTAGAGGTCGGGGGCGCCGGGGCGGTGGTAGGCGCGCCACTGGGTGCTGAAGTCGAGGGTGATCTGGGGGAAGTCGTTGGTGACGACCTGCCCGGTCGGCACGTCCACGACCGCCGGTACGGTGATGCCCCGCTCGTAGCCGGGGACTCTGGCGAAGTACGCCTCCTGGAGTCGTTCGATGCCCAGCACCGGGTCGCGGCCGCCCGGGTCGAGGTCGAACGTCCAGCTGTTCTTGTCGTGGGTGGGGCCGGTGATGCCCATGGAGATGGCGTTCTCGAGGCCGAGCAGGCGCCGCACGATGATCGACCGGTTGGCCCAGGGGCAGGCCCGGCTCACCACGAGGCGGTACCGCCCCGGCTCCACGGGGTAGCCGTCCGCGCCGTCGGCGGTGATCCGGCTGGTGAGGTAGCGCTGGTCGCGTTGAAACGAGCCTTCCTCGGTGACGTACGTTCCGCTCTCCCGTTCGGTCATGTCGGCCCCTTCCTCGTCCGCAACGTCTCGTCGCGCGGTGCGGCTCACGATCGACCAGCGCCCCGCGCTGAGCGGGGAAGAACGGCCCGAGTTTACTCACGGCCGGGCCGGCCGCTGCCGAGCCCGCCACGGTCCCCCGCGTAAGAGACGCCCGCTTCCGTCTGCCGGCCAAGGCCCGCCGATCAGCCGATTCGTCTGCCCGCGCAGGGGTGGCGATGGGAGGATTGCCTGGCCGGCGGGGTCCTCGGCCAAGACCCTCACCAGGTGAGGCGCCACCCGTGTGGGCAGGGACGGCGCGGCCTGAGGGCTCATCGGAGGAAAGGATTCGCCATGGCCAGCTACCAGGCCGGCTGGCAGATCTTGGCGAGCGGGGCGCCGGCGTGATCTCGGCGGCCCCCGGGCACAACGGCGGCCGCGCCGACCAGGGCACCGTGGGCCGGATGATGAACCGTGCGTTCGGCGCGCTGGTCACGCTGGTGCTGGTCACCGGCCTGGCGGGTCTGGTGGCGGCGGTGCCGCCGTTCGTGCTGATCAGCCGGCCGCTGAGCGAGGTCATCGACGTGCGCGCCGTCCACTCCACGGTGCGGACCCCGCTGATCCGGGCGCAGACGAGCGTGGACGGCTATCTGTTGACCGGCGGGGGCGGCTACCTGGTTTCGTACGAGCAGGCCAAGCAGGCGTATCCCGACGCGATGGCCGCACTGCGGTCGACCGCCGCCGACCACGTCCCCCGAGAAGTCGCGGAGCTGGACGAGCAGGCGACCCGCTGGTGGGCGCTGGCCGACCCACTGGTCCCCGGGACGCCGGGATCTCCACCGTCGGAGCTGGCCATCAACGCGCTGCACGCGCAGTTTCGCCGGGTGATCTCCGCCAGTCTCCAGATCAACGTCGTGCTGTCCGCGGAGGTGGTCAAGCTCAACCGCACCAACGACATTCTCAACACGGTCGCGTTGACCGGGATGGTCAGCACGATTGTGCTGGGCGTGCTGGTGGGGGTGTGGATCGGCCGGTCGGCGACGCGGCGCATCACGGACCCGCTCGGCCAGGTGGTTCGGGTCCTCGACCGGCTCGGCAGCTATGAGCGCGACGCGCGCGTGACGCTGACCGAGGCCCCGGCGGAGATCGCCACCGTCGCCGCGGCGGTGAACGCCACCGCGGACGAGGCGGACGCGGAGCGCGACATGTTCGCCGCCTTCCAGGAGCACAGCGCGGCAGTACGCCAGCACCTCTCCCGCAAGCATGCCATCAGTGCCGCCGCCCGGTCCGCCGGCGAACTGGTCGATGCCGATCACGCGGTGATCAGGCTGGTCCCGGACGAGGACGGGCCCACCGCGGCCCAGGTGTGGAGCGCACCGCAGGCCCCCGGCGACCCGTCACCGCTGGCCGGTACGCCGGTGGACTGGCTCGCGATGCCCCCGGCCGCCGCGTTCGTCGCCTCCCCCGACAGCGGCCCGCAACCTCCCGAGACCGAGCGCGCCGCGCTGCGTGCGGCCGAGGCCGGTCCGGTGATCACGGTGGCGTTCGGCGAGGGCGCCGACCCGGTCGGGTACCTGACGGTCCTCAAGCGGCACGGAAGCTCGCCCTGGCGCCCCTACGAGGTGCACCTGATCAGCATGCTCGCGGCCGACCTGGGGCGAATTCTGACCCAGGCCAAGCTGTTCGAGCACGCGAACGAACTCGTGGCCCGGCTGCGGGAGGTCGACGCCGCCAAGTCGGAGTTCATCTCCACCGTCTCCCACGAGCTGCGCACGCCACTGACGAGCGTCTCCGGCTACCTGGAGGTCCTCATCGAGAAGGAGGCCGGGCCGCTGACCTCCGCCCAGGACCGCATGATCACGGTAATCGATCGCAACGTCGAACGCCTCCGCCGGCTCATCGAGGACCTCCTGCTGATGTCCCGCATCGAGGCCGGACGCCTCACCCTCACCCGCGAACCGATCGACCTGGGGTCGCTCATCGAGTCCGTGACCCAGGTGGTCGAGCCGAACGCCAACAAGGCCCGCGTGACCCTGATTCGCGACACCACCGAGCCGATCACGGTCCACGGCGACCGGGCACACGTGGAACGCGCGGTCCTCAACGTCGTCGCCAACGCGGTGAAGTTCACCCCGGCCGACGGGACGGTCACGATCACGGCCCGTACGGAGGGACCGGACGCGGTCCTCTCCGTCCGGGACACCGGCATCGGTATCCCGGCCGCAGACCTGCCCTACCTGTTCAGCCGGTTCTTCCGGGCCAGCAACGCCACCCGCCAATCCATCCCCGGCACCGGCCTCGGCCTGGCCATCGTGGCAAACGTCGTCGAACGGCACAGCGGGACGATCACCGTCGACTCCCACGAGGGCGTGGGCACCACGATCACCATCCGGCTCCCCACCACCGAGTCGTCCCCCGCGGGAGCAACTGACGTGCCGCGACCAGCGCCCTGAGCGGCTCTCGATCCCTGTCGTGGCCACCGGCCGGAACCCTTTTGAAGATTCGCGAACGCCACATCCTGATCGAGCGCTACTACGGCAACCGCACCCAAACCCAGATCGCCGCCGACCTCGGCATCTCCCAAATGCACGTCTCCCGCCTCATCACCGCCACCCTCGACCGGCTCCGCACCGCCATGCTCACCGACGAAACACCCACCTGGCCCAGCCACCACCCCGCCCGCACCGACACCAACCCGACCATCACCACCGACCGCGAACCCACCGGAACAACCCGCATCCTCATCACCGGCGAGATCGACCGCGACAACACCGACCACCTCCGGCAAACCCTGCTCGACCGGATCCGCCGCACCCCGACCACCAACCGCCTCGTCATCGACCTCACCGACGTCCCAGCCATCGACACCGCCGGACTCGCCGCCCTGGTAAGAACACACGACGCCGCCCAAGCCCGCGGCATCGAACTGACCATCACCGGCATGCAGCCCTACGTCCGCCACCTCGTCACCCTCACCGGCCTCGGCACCCTGCTGCCGACCACGTCGCCACGAACAACGGTCGACGCGGCCGGCGGGCCGACGTCGGCCCGGCGCACGGCGCCGAGCCACCCGGGGCAGCCTCCAAGAAGATCAACTGTTCATCACGTGCCGCGCGGCCGCGAACCGCGGTCGGCGCGATAGCGGGCGGAACCTGCCGTCGGGCCCGGCTATTCCGGTGGCGCCTGCAGGGGTGTGGCCGCGAGGGCCTGAGCGACGGTGACCAGATTCTTGGCCATCGCCCGGCCGGTCTTGGCGGCCCAGTCGTGGCCGCGCTGGTCGTCCAGGTAGTCCGGCCCGGCTCCGGGGCCGAGGTGCCAGTAGGTCCAGGCCTGGCCCGGAATGGTGAAACCGATGTCCATGAGGGCGCCGCTGATCTCGGAGATCACGTGGTGAGCGCCGTCCTCGTTGCCGGTGTTCACCACGCCGGCCACCCGGTTGTAGGCGACCGGCCGGCCGTCGTCATCGGTTTCGGACAGCATCGCGTCCATGCGCTCGATCACCCGCTGGGCGACCGAGGACGGTCTGCCCACCCAGGTGGGCGTCGCGACGATCAGGATTCGCGCGGCCAGTATCTTCGCGCGGATGGCCGGCCAGTCGTCGCCGGGTCCCATGTCGCTCTCGACGCCGGGCTTGATGTCATGGTCGACGGCACGGACCCAGTCGACCGTCACGCCGAGCTTCTCCAGGGCCTCGGCGACAACCTGGGCAAGGGCCTCGGTGTTGGACGGCTCGGGGGCCGGTTTCAGGGTGCAGTTGATGATCAGGGCTCGCATACCGGAGGGCTACCCGCCGGAGTTCGGATCACACCTCAACCCTGGGCGCCGCGCTTGGCGGCGTCGTAGGCGAGCTGCAGAAAGTCCGAGACCGCCGTCGCGGTCAGCATCGTGGCGCCCAGCCTGGTCAGCCGCGGCGCCAGGACCAGACCGCCGGTCAGGCCCGTGGCCACCCATACCGCGAGGCAGAACGGGCAGGTGACCAGCTCCCCGATGCCATGCCGCACGCCGCTGCCTCCGTCGCGTACCTCCTCGTTCAGCTCCCCATCCCCCGCCGGTCCGGAGTACCGGGCGAAGGGCGCGCGCAGCGGGCTCGTCACCGCGTCCTTGGCGAGCAGCCGACTGAGCTTGTGCGTGGCGATCGAGACGAGCACGATGTCGGCAACGGCAGGTCGCTCGGGGGCACGCCGCCCGGCGACCCGGCCGGCGACCGACAGGGCCGCCACCAACCCGCCGAAAGCGGCGATCGCCGCGACGTAGCCCTCCAACGGCCGCTGCCCTCCGGCGTAACCGTGAACGGCGTGCCTCATCTTGGCGCGTACGGTGTTTACCACGATGTCCTTTCCCGGTCGGGGCCTGCCCCGCGACCCTCATTCCTGTTCGCGCAGTGCCTCGATGAGGTCGTCCTTGTTCATCCGCGAACGACCCGGGATGTCGGCCTCCCTGGCCCTCTCGTACAGCTCGTCGCGGGTGGCCTCGGCGAGTTCGCCGGTCCCGGTGGCCGCGGGTGCCGTCCCGTAGCCTGACGTGTCGAGCTCGTCGAGGCGGGCCCGTTCGAACGCTGCCCCGAGCCGCTCGAGGGTCTGTTCGTCGGTTGCCTTGCGCAGCGCGGGGAGCAGTTCCGACTCCTCCTCCCGCACGTGGTGGTCGACGGCGGCGACGAACTCCTCGACCGCCAGGTCGAAGTGCGGCGAATCAATGAGGTTACGCACCTTTCGGAGCTTGTGTTCCGCCTCGAGATGCTCGTCGGCGCCGTGCTCGACGTCGTCCTTCTCCGCCGCCGCCTTGGCGATGACCGGGTAGACCTCGGCCTCCTCGGCCCGGGCGTGGGCGCTCAGGCGCGCCTCGATTTCAGTGACGAGTTCGCGCCGGTCACCGGTGCCGGCCTTCAGCCGGGCGAACAGCCGTTCCATCAGGCGGTGGTCGTTCTTGATCAGCGTCACGGCATCCTGCGCCATGGTCACTCCTTCCCGGCGGGCCTGGCGCCGGGTACCCGGAGATGCCCGGAGCAAACGCGTTTGCTCCCGAGGGGTCCGGGTATGCGCGCGGTTCCCGCAAAGGAGTGTCGATGTTCAATCCACTTGATCACAAAGGGCTCGCCCTGGACCAGCAGCTGCGCGACTGGCGCGAGCTGAATGTCGAGCCCATCGACCCGGAGGCGGTCGACCCGTACACCCGGTGCCGGATCATCACGATGAACGGCATCGAGGCCGAGGCCATCATGTTCTCCCACCAGTTCGCCCGCGTCTGCCCGGACAACGACGTCAAGCGGCAACTGGCGTACACCCGGTTCGTGGAGAGCCAGCAGCAACGCGCGGTCAACTGGTTGCTTCCCGGGCTGGCCAGCGTGCTGGAAACCACCCTGGGCTACGAGCAGGTCGCCGTCGATCTGACCGCGTGGGTGGCCCGGCACGAGCCGGACCCCTATCTCAAGCAGGCCTACGAGTTCGGCGTGCTGGAGGACTTCGACCACCTCTACCGCTACGCGAACCTCTACGAGATGGTCGAGCGGCGCAAGGCCGAGAAGATCGTCAACGGGGTGACCGAGGTGATGCCGGGCCGCCCCACCGTGGCGGAGTTCCGGCATCCGTTCGACAACGTCAACGACCCCTACGACAAGGACGCCGTCGATCCGCGCTCCAAGCTGCACGCACTCACGATCCTGTCGGCCGAGCAGCAGGTCATGGTCTATTACATGAACACCGGCCCGCAGTACATGGAGCCGATCGCCCGGCAGCTGTACCAGGAGATCAGCCTCATCGAGCAGGAGCACGTCACCCACTACGAATCCCTGGTGGACCCCGGTGAGACCTGGTGGGAGCGGCTGGTCACGCACGAGTACAACGAATGCTGGCTGTACTGGTCTTTCATGGAGCAGGAGACCGACCCCCGCATCAAGGCCATCTGGGAGCTGCATCTGCAGATGGAACTGGCACACCTGCAGCAGGCCGCCGACCTGCTGCGCCGCCACGACGGCCGGGAACCGGAGCAGATCGTCGGCGACACCGGCCTGCCCGAGCCGCTGAAGTTCGAGCCCAACAAGGAATATCTTCGCCACCTGCTCGCCACCCAGATCGACCTCACCAAGCTGGGCGCGGGATATGTCCGGGAGGCACACGAACGGTTCGAGGAGATGCAGGAAAAGATCCACGGCGGCCAGCAGCCGCCGAGCGAGGCCGTCATCGACGCCCACCGGGAGATGTTCGGCGACGAGTACCGGCTGGAGACCGAGGGCCCGCATCCGGTGGAGTCGCTCCGCGCGCGGCAGGGGTCCCGCCGTGCCTGAGCCCGCGACCGCCGACACCGCACGCCCCCGGGGCCGGGACGTCGACGTCGTCGACCTGTTACTGACCCAGCACGCCCGCATCGAGGAACAGTTCCTCCTGGTCATCGGCGCGTCCGGCGCCGCGCGGCGGGAGGCCTTTGAAGATCTCGTACGCCTGCTCGCGGTGCACGAGACGGCCGAGGAGGAGCTTGTCCACCCGCTCAGCCGTACGATCGCCGACAGCGACGCGATCATCGACGACCGCCTCGAGGAGGAGCGACAGGCGAAGGAGACGCTCGACGCGCTGCTCGATGCCGACGTCGACAGCGAGGGGTTCGAGACGTCGTTGCTGCTGCTGCGCACCGCCGTGCTGACCCACGCGAGGCAGGAGGAGAGGTACGAGTTCCCCCGGCTGCGGGCCGGCATCCCGGCGGAACGGCTCATCGCCCTGGCTCCGGCGGTGCGCGCGGCCGAGGCGGCCGCGCCGACCCGGCCACACCCCGGTGTCGAATCGGCGAAGGCCAACCTGGTCGCCGGCCCGGCCCTCGCGGTCGTCGACCGTGCCCGCGATCTGATACGTGAGGCCGCGCGCCGAACCCGATCCTGACCGTCCGGCCCCCGGTCCGGCACGCCCGGGGGCCACCGACCTGCGAGGCAGACATGGCATCGCCCTCATCCGCCGCCGATCGGCCCCCGCCGCACGGCCCGCTGGCCGAGGCCATGATCACCTTGGCGGGCGCTCCGGATTACTCGCCGCGGGTGGACTCCCTCCTGATGACCATCGCCGGACTCGCCGCCGAGCGCGTCGCCGCGGCGAGTCACGCGTCGGTCACCGCCCTGCGAGGCAAGGCCTACACCACCGTGGCGGTGAGCGAAGAACTGATCACAGAGATCGACCAGGTCCAGTACGCGGACAACGCCGGCCCCTGCATCGAGGCCCTCGACCTGGGTGTTCCGGTCGCCGTACCCAATACCGGCGCAACCGTGCAGTGGCCCGGATTCCACCAGGCGGCCCCCCGGATGGGCTTGCACGCGTCCGTCTCCGTCCCCCTGTACGCGGGGCGCGGGGACGCCGTCGCCGCCCTCAACCTGTACAGCCACGACCGCGCCGCGATGACGCCGCTGATCGCCGGGATCTGCACGGTGCACGACCATCCCGATCGGGACCCCGCCGGCGACGAGCACCTTGCCGGTCTCGACGCCGGCGGCCGCGAACTGGTGGCCGGCTACGCCGAGGCGCTCAGCATCCGCGCCACGGTACGGCTCGCCCTCGAGCTCATCAGGACCGACAACCGGTGCAGCCCCGACGACGCCTACCTGAGTCTGTGCATCCGGGCGGGCGAGGCCGGCACCGACCTCGCCGCGGCCGCCGCGGCCCTGATCAACCACAACATCTGACAGCCTCGCCGCGCCGCCCGGGTTTAACGGGGCTCCCGGCAGGTATCCACGCGGCATGCCCGATGAGAGGAGACCGGCGATGGGCCGGGCCGCACGAACATTGATCTTCGCCACCGCCTGTGGCGCCGGCGCGGTGGCCACCCGCGCCGTGCTGAACCGGCGTAGCCCGCGCCGGGCCGGCGCCCGCGAGGACGCCAGGCATCAGCGGTGGCACACCATCACCGTCAACCGCGACATCGCCGAGGTGACCACCGGGGATCGGTTGCCGCAACCGCTGGCCGACCTGTCCGGGGTCGAGGTCCGGTTCCGGCCGGCGCCAGGTGACCGGGGCACCGAGATCGCCGTACGGCTGCTGGCCGGCGAGCCGGCCGGCGCGGCGACGATCAGGAACCGGGTCGCCGGCGACGACCCGCGGTATGCCGTCCGCCGCGCCCTCCGGGAGACCCGGTCGCTGCTCGAGACGGGCGACGTCCTGCTCCCCGACGCGCCGGCGACCACGCGCCGCACCATCCGGAACACACCCCTGGAACACGCCACCAGGCACGGCCGTGAGGAGGGTCTGCTGTGAAGGCGCTGACCTGGCAGGGAGTCGACAAGCTTTCGGTCGAACAGGTCCCCGACCCCGGGCTCCGCAACGACCACGACGCCATCGTGAAGGTGACCAGGTCCGTGGCCTGCGGATCGGACCTGCACCTGCTCGGCGGCTACATCCCCTTCATGCGTCAGGGTGACGTGCTCGGCCACGAATTCCTCGGCGAGATCATCGAGATAGGCCCGGAGGTCCGCAGACATCGGGTCGGTGACCGGGTGGTGGTGTCGTCGTTCATCGCCTGCGGACACTGCTGGTACTGCGACCGCGACGAATACTCGCTGTGCGACAACACCAACACCAACCCGGCGATCACCGAGACCCTGTGGGGACACGCGCCCGGCGGCTGCTTCGGTTACTCGCACGCGATGGGCGGCAACGCGGGAAGCCACGCCGAGTACATCCGGGTGCCGTTCGCGGACGTGGGGGCCTTCTCCGTGCCGGAGGCGGTCAGCGACGAACGCGCGGTGTTCGCCTCCGACTCGGCGGCGACCGGCTGGATGGGCGCCGACCTCGGTGGCGTGCGGCCGGGAGACGTGGTCGCGGTGTGGGGTGCCGGGGCGGTCGGGCAGCTGGCCGCGCGCGCGTCGCTGCTGCTGGGCGCCGAACGGGTGATCGTCATCGACCGGTACGACTACCGGCTCCAGCAGGTCGAGAAGTACGTCGGTGCGGAGGCCGTCAACTACGAGCGCGGCGACGTCGCGACCGAACTGCGGGAGCGCTCCGGCGGCCGCGGGCCCGACGTGTGCATCGAGGCGGTCGGCATGGAGGCGCACAGCCCCGGCCCGCAGTTCGCGTACGACCAGCTGAAGCAGCGGCTGCGGCTGCAGAGCGACCGGCCGATCGCCGTACGGGAGGCGGTGCACGCGTGCCGCAAGGGCGGCTCGGTGTTCATCCTCGGCGTCTTCGCCGGCATGGTCGACAAGTTCCCGCTGGGCGCCATGATGAACAAGGGCCTCACCGTGCGCGGTGCGCAGATGCACGGGCAGCGTTACATTCCGATGCTGCTCGAGCGGATGGCGGACGGTGACCTGATCACCGAGCACCTCGCCACGCACGTCATGCCGCTCGACGACGCCCCGGAGGGCTACCAGATCTTCAAGGACAAGAAGGACAATTGCGTGCGGCCGGTGTTCCTGCCGAACTGACCACTCAGGCGATCGCGTTCCCGGCCTCGGCGCAGACTTCGGAGGGCTCGATGGCGAGCAGCGCGGGATGCACGCCGGGGCCGGAGGCGTCGCCCGGCTCGCTGCGGGTGCCGTGCCAGATCGCACGATGCTGCGGCCGGCCGGCCGGCGGCCCCCAGCGGTGCGGGGACATCGGCCCGAACAGCACGACCGACGGCGTGGCGTACGCGGTGGCCAGGTGGGCGATCCCGGTGTCGCCACTGATCAGCAGCCGCGCGTGGGCCACCAGGCCGGCGAGCTCGCGCAGGCTGGTGGAGAACACGGCGTCGCGGGGCAGCCCGGAGGCGGTGGCGACCCGTACCGCAAGGTCCTGCTCGGAAGCGGAACCGGTGATCACGACGCGATGACCCAGTGACCGCAGCTGCCGGGCGACGGCCGCGTAACGGTCCGGCGGCCAGCGGCGCGACGGCGATTTCGCGCCGGGATGGATGATCGTGACGCCGGCCGGGACCCGGGCGTCCGGGATGGACAGCGAGAGATCGGACGGGTCGGCGGGGACGCCGTAGTGGTGCAGCAGCCGGCACCAGCGGCGCACCTCGTGTTCCTCCTCGGTCCAGGCCGGACCGTCCAGGTGCCCCGCCTCGGCATTCGCGAACGCCCAGAGTTTCGCGGGCTTCGCGGCCTGGAGCAGCCGGTGTGACTCCGGGCCGCGGCCGTGCAGGTTGACCGCGACCTTGGCCACCAGCCGGCGGCGGCGCGGTGCGATGCCGTCGGTGGGCACTATCCGGTCGACACCGCCGATCAGATCGACGAGCGGTGTCAGCCAGGCCGGTGCGGCCAGCGCCAGGGTCTCGCCGGGAAAGGCGGCCCGGACCCCCCGGATCGCCGGCACGGAGGTCGCCAGGTCACCGACGCCGAGCGCGCGCAGGGCGAGGATCACGGGTACGAGGTCTCCGTCTCGGCCGCGATGACGAAGTCGCGGACGGCGCAGCCGGCGGGCTGGCCGAGCGCGAACATGATCGCCGCGGCGACGTTCGCCGGGTCGTCGAGGATCGCGTCCGGGCCCGGCTTGTACCGCTCGTCGCGGTCGTCGAAGAATCTGGTCCGCATCCCGCCCGGGATCACCAGCGTGACGTTGACCTGCCCGGCGAGTTCGGCGCAGAGCGCCCGGGTGAACCCGACGACGCCGAACTTGGCAGCGCAGTAGGCCGTGGCGTCGCCGACCGCCCTGATCCCGAGGGTGGAGGCGATGGTGACCACGCCGCCGTGCGAGCGCTTGAGCGCCGGCAGCGCGGCGCGGACCACCGCGGCGGTGGCGAGCAGGTCGACGGCGACGATCCGGTCCCAGGTCTCGCCGGGGATGTCGGCGAGCGCTCCGGGCACGTCCAGGCCGGCGGCGGTCACCACGCCGTGCTCGAACCGTTCCTCGACGCCCTGGCCGCCGAGGCCGACCAGTGGGCCGGCGATCTCGGGCCGCTGGTCGACCGGCGGCTGCGCGACGCCGTCGACGACCAGGTGCGGTGGGCGGTGAAGCAGGGCGCCCGGGTGATCCGCGGCGGGACGGTCCCGGCCGGGCCGGTCGCCTTCTATCCCCCGACCGTGCTGGCCGACTGCACCGACGAGATGACGGTGATGCGCGAGGAGACGTTCGGGCCGGTCGCGCCGGTCGCCGTCGCCGAATCCTTCGACGAGGCGCTGCGCCGCGCGGCCGATTCCCCGTACGGCCTGGCGGCCACGGTGCTCACCGGCTCGATGAGTCATGCCCAGCGGGCCTGGCGCGCCCTGCCGGCCGGCACCGTCAAGATCAACGCGGTCTTCGGTGGCGCGCCGGGCGGTGCCGCGCATCCGCGGCGCGGCAGCGGACAGGGTTTCGGGTACGGCCCGGAGTTGCTGGACGAGATGACCGCGACCAAGGCCGTGCACCTGCAGGCGCCGCCGCGCCAACGAACTCGGCAAGGCC
>NZ_JBEZXZ010000230.1:0-13307 GCF_040638275.1 Actinoplanes sp. NPDC026623
GTGGCGGTCGTGGCCGGTGCGGCTGGCGTGGCCTGGGTGGCTTGGGCGACTGGCGGGGCCGCCGTGCCGGCGGCGGTGGCGAGCGGGGCCGGGGTGGCTGCGGTCGCGGCCGTGCCGGTGTCGGCGGCGGGTGTGGCAGGGGTGGCGGCCGTCGCGGGCGTGGCCGGTGCGGTGGGTGCCGGCGCGGCCGCGCCGATGGCGGTGGGCGCGGTCGGTGCCGGGGTTGCCGCCGTGGTGGGTGCGGCCGGTGCCGGCGTGGCCACGCCGGTCGAGTCAGCCTGGCCGGTTGCCGTGATCGTGGCGGTCGCGACAAAGGCGGCCTGGAGCGGCAGCAGCCCGGCGATCGGCGCCTCGGCGGCGGCGGTGTCCTCCGGCTTCTCCGCTTCCGGCGCCGTCGTGGCGGTGTCGTCGTCGACGGGACGGGTGTCCGCCGCCGGCCGAGACTCGCCGGACACGCCGGCAACCGGCGTCCCGTCGTCGGCCCGGTTGGCGTCCGGCCGCCGGGCCCCGGCGGGATCGGTGCCGGTGAGCGAGTCGGCGCGGTCGGTGCCGGAAGGCGAGTCGTCGGCGCCGGTCTGTGGTGCGCCGGGGCGCTGCGTGGCCGTGCGCTGGGCCGCGGCCCGGGCCTGCGACGCCTGCAACTGCGCGGCCCGCCGCTCGGACGCCCGATTCGCGGCGGCCCGGTCCTCGACCGCCCGGCCCTGTGCGGCCTGGTCCTGCGCCGCCTCGTCGCGGGCCGCCCGGTTCTCGGCGGTGCGCCTCAGGCGGGCGTCGGCGGCACGGTTCTCGTCCTGGCCCTCCGTGCGGCGCTCCTGCGCGGCCCGGTTCGCGGCCGAGCGGTCGAGCGCCGATCGGTTCTGCTCGTCGGCCTGCCCGGCCGGGCGGTCCAGCTCGGCGGAGAGCGCCGAGCCGAACGCCTGCGCGCCCTCGCCGGCCCGCGGATCGGGGCGGCGTCCTGCGTCGATGGTCGGCTTGCGGTCCGGTCCGGTGACGGAGCTGGTCATACGGTGGTTCCCCTCGTGTCTGCGGTGCTCAGCCGAGCGCGGCCAACGCCTTCTGGACCTTGGGCACATATGCCTGTGTCTCGGAGAACGGCGGGATGCCGCCGTACTTGTGCACGCTGCCGCCGCCCGCGTTGTACGCCGCCAGCGCCAGCGGGAGCGACTTGAACTCCTTGAGGTGGCTGGAGAGCAGCTTCGCCGCGCCGTTGATCGCCTGCCGCGGGTCGAACGAGTCGTTCACGCCGAGGCCGCGGGCGGTACCCGGCATCAGCTGCATCAGCCCCTGCGCGCCGGCCGGGCTCACGGCCTTCGGGTTGTAGCCCGACTCGACCTTCGCGACGGCGGCGAGCAGCTTCGGCGACACGTCGTACTTGGCGCCCGCCGCGAGGAACATGTCCGCGTACGGGACGCCGGCCAGCGAGGCGGAGTTCTGCAGGCTGGCGGGGCGCACGGCCGCGGGGGCGGCGACGCCCGCACCGGCCGCGGCGTCGGTGCCGACCACCCGGCGGATGTGCGTCGGCGTCTCGTACACCGACTGGATCTTGACGTGGTCGCCGGGCTTCGGCGCCGCGATCATCTTGTTGTCGCCCAGGTAGATGGCGACGTGGTCGACGGGCGAGTCGAAGGCGAGGATGTCCCCGGGCCGGGCGTTCTTCAGGCCGTCGACCTTGGTGCCGGCCTTCGCCTGCTCCTGCGAGGTACGCGGCAGCTCGATGCCCAGGTCCTTGTACGCCCGCTGCACCAGCGCCGAGCAGTCGAGCCCCTTGGCCGGATCGGTGCCGCCGAAGACGTACGGGGTGCCGAGGTACTTCTTGGCCGCGTCGACCACCGCCTGACCCGTGACACCGGTGGCGGCGCCGGTCTTGCCGCCGGCCGCGGTGAGCGCGGTGGCGAAGGCGGTGCCGTTCGTGGGGGCGGGCACGCCGAGCTGGGTCTTGAGCTCGGCGATGCGGGACATGACTCCCTGAACACCCATCATGCGCGGCTCCCGGTGACCTCGTCGGTGATGCCTTCGTCATCGAGTTCGGCGGGGCCGGCGCCGTGCTTAGCGGCAAGCGACAGCAGGGACCGTGAGGCGTCGATCACCTGGCGGGCATCGCCCAGGTTGACGACCGCGCGCTGCGCGGCGACGGAGTTCGCGGTTTTGCGGGCGGCGTTCTCGCGGTCCAGCGCGCTGCCCTTGCCGTGCCGGAGCGCGTTGGAGCGCTGCTCGCTGGACCCGTCGATGCCGCGGGCGGCGTTGCGGGCCTTGGCCGTCACCGCCATCTCGTCCAGGTTGTTCTGCTCGGTACGCAGGTCGTGGGCGCGCACCAGCTCGGCGTGCCGCTCGGCCATCGACTCCACGGCCCGGCGGCGCTTCGCCGCGTCGGCGAGCTCGGCCTGCTTCTCCCGGGTCAGCTCCTCGGCGTCGGCGACCATCCGGTGCGCGCCGGAGAGGGTGGCCGCCATCGACTGCCGGGCCACCATCGAGGCGACCATGGCCCGCGCGGTGCCCTCGTTGGGGGCGTCGGCGCCGGCCAGGTCCAGCTGGCGGCGCTTCACCAGCGCCTGCGCGTGGAGGATTTCCTGGCGGGACTGGAGGACGGCGCCACGTGCGGCGTCCTCCTGAGCCTTGCGGGCACGCAGCACGGGCCCGAGCCGGAACAGGCGATTCACAGGACCTCCCGAGGGACCTAGAGATGGCTTCCTCACCATGTCCGGTCGGCCCCGGCGGGGAACGACTTAGCGCCTGCACCCGACCTGCACCCGTACCGGGGCAGATCGGTCCGAATTCCGCCCTAGGAGGAGGCGGCGATGAGCTGCCGCAGGTCCTGCCAGGCGTCGCCGGCGCTGACCTTCTCGTCGAGGCCCTGGCGCAGGAAGGCGGTGATCTGCGGCCAGAGCGCGGTGGCGCGGTCGGCGTCCGGGTTGGTTCCGGGCACGTAGGCGCCGATCTCGACCAGCTCGCGCACGTCGCGGTGCGCGGCCATCATCCGGCGCAGCTCGGTGGCGTCGCTGCGCTGCTCCGGGCTGGTGATCCGGTTGGCGACCCGGGAGATGGAGTCGAGGGCCTGGATGCTCGGGAAGTGGCCGGCGGTGGCCAGCTTGCGGTCGAGCACGATGTGCCCGTCGAGGATCGAGCGGGCCGCGTCGGCGATCGGCTCGTTGTGGTCGTCACCCTCGACCAGCACGGTGTAGAGGCCGGTGATGCTGCCCCGGGCGCCGGGGCCGGCCCGCTCGAGCAGCGACGCGAGCATGGCGAAGACCGACGGCGGGTAGCCACGGGTGGCCGGCGGCTCGCCCACGGACAGGCCGACCTCGCGCTGCGCCATCGCCGCGCGGGTGACGCTGTCCATCATCAGCAGCACGTCGCCGCCCTCGTCGCGGAAGTACTCCGCGATCCGGGTGGCGACCGAGCCGGCCCGGAGCCGGACCAGCGGCGGGGTGTCCGAGGTCGCGATGACCACCACCGAACGGGCCAGGCCCTCGGGGCCCAGGTCGTGCTCGATGAACTCGCGAACCTCGCGGCCCCGCTCGCCGACCAGGGCGACGACGTTGAGCTCCGCGGTGGTGCCCCTGGTGATCATGGACATCAAGGTGGACTTGCCGACGCCGGAGCCGGCGAAGATGCCGATGCGCTGCCCGCGCCCGCACGGCACGAGCGTGTCCAGCACGCGTACGCCAAGGGGCATCGGGGCGTCGACCAGCTGGCGCTCCATCGCCGAGGGCGGCGCGGCGTCGATGCCGACCAGCTCGCCCTGCAGCGGCGGGCCGCCGTCCATCGGGCGGCCCAGGCCGTCCAGGATGCGCCCGCGCAGGTCCGGGCCGACCGCGACCCGCAGCGGGCCGCCGGTCGAGACCACCGGGGTGCCGGTGCTCATGCCCGCGATGGGGCCGAGCGGCAGGCAGGACAGGCGCTGGCCGTCGATCGCGGCGACCTCCGCGAGCACGGCATCGTCGCCCTCGCCGATCTGCAGCAGCTCGCCGACCCTCGCCGCGAGCCCGCTGATGGTGACGCGGAGGCCGACCGCGCCGGTGACCTTGCCCCGGGTGAGCGGCTGCGCCGCGCTCACCGCGGCGTCGATGCGGTTTCGGAAGACGTTTGTCACAGTCTCAGGGCCTCCCGGGCGCGTTCCATGGCGGTGGCGATGGAGGCGTCCACGGTCGTGGTGCCGGTCTCGGCGACCGCGTCGCCGGGACGCAGCGCCGGGTCGGGCCGCAGGTGCACGGCCCGGCCCTCGTAGTTGTAGTCGGCGTCGGTTGCGGTGCCGACCAGATTCTGAAAGTCGTCCGGATGCAGGCTCACCGTGATCTCACCCGTCTCGGGCGCGGCGTTCATGATCCGGCCCAGCGCGGCCCTGGCCCGCCCGTCCGGGTCGTCCATGGCGCGCCCGACGATCGCCTCCGCCAGCTCGAACGCGTGCGACAGCACGGCCTCCTGCAGGTCGTGCAGCGTCGGCATCATCTGCGCCTCGAGGCCGGTGACGGCCCGTCCCAGGGCGTTGACGGCCCGGGCGAGCGCGGCCGCGCGGCGCTGGTCGTGCGCCTGCTCGGCGGCCCTGGCCCGCTCCGCGGCCGCCGCGGCGGTCAGCGCGTAGGCCCGCTGGCCCTGCGCCCATCCCTCGGCGTACCCGGCGGTGCGCGCCTCCTGCTTCGCCCGCTCGACCGGCTCGCTGTCGGCGGGTACGCCCCGCCGCAGGTCCGTGCCGAACCGGACGGCGGCCGCGGAATCGGCCACCGTGCCGCGCAGCACGGGATCAGGCGATGAGCTCATCTGCCTCGCCGCCGCGCTGGATCTCGATCTGGCCGGAGTCCTCCAGCGAACGGATCACCGAGACGATCTTCTGCTGGGACTCCTCGACCATCTTCACCTTGACCGGGCCCATCAGGTCCATCTCCTCGAGCAGGTTCTCCCGGCCGCGCTCGGACAGGTTGCCGGTGACCTTGTCGCGGACCTCCTCGTTGACGCCCTTGAGCGCCGTGGCGAGGTCGGCCGGCTCGACCTGGCGCAGCACCAGCTGCACCGAGCGGTCGTCGAGGCCGACGATGTCCTCGAACATGAACATCCGCCGGCGGATCTCCTCGGCGATCTCCGGATTGCGGGCCTCGAGGGCCTCCAGGATGAGCCGCTCGGTCGTGCGGTCGGCCCGGTTGATGATGTCGACAAGCGGATCCAGCCCGCCGACCGTGGAGAGCTCGTCGGGCTGCAGCACCGTGGAGAGCTTGCGCTTGAGGGCGAGCTCGACCTGGCGGATCACGTCCGGCGAGGTGCGGTCCATGATGGCGATGCGGTGCGCGACCTCCGACTGGACCTCGGGCGCCAGCCCGGACAGGATCGAGCTGGCCAGCGCCGACGGGATGTGCGCCAGCACCAGCGCGATCGTCTGCGGGTGCTCGTGCTGCACGTACGAGAGCAACTGGCGCGGGTCGGCGTGGCTGAGGAAGTTGAACGGCATGTCGGTCATCGACGCCTGCAGCCGGTCCAGGATCAGCTGGGCCCGCTCGGCACCCAGCGACGCCTCGAGCAACTCGCGTGCGTACGCCATGCCGCCCGAGCCCGCGTGCTTGGTGGTGGCCATCGCGTAGAACTCGTCGATGACGTCGACGACCACCTCGGCATCGAGCTTGCCGAGCCGGGCGATCTCCGCGGAGAGCTCCTCGACTTCGCTCTCGTTCATACTCGCCAAGACCTTGGTCGAGTACTCCTTGCCCATGCGCACCAGCAGGATGGCGGCCTTGCGCAGGCCGGTCATCGACGTCGTGCTGAGCGTCGGTGTGGTCAACGCGGGTCCTCCTTGAACCAGGGGCTGGTGCGATCAGGCGGGTCAGCGGGCGCTGAGCCAGCCACGCAACAGGGCGGCCATCTCCTCGGGCTGTTCCGCGACCATCTTTTCGATCTCGCGCTGCCGCTCGTCGAGGGCCTCGAAGTCGGCGTTCGCGGCCTCGATCGCCGGCGACGGGATCGCGGCGTTCAGTTCGGCCAGGCGCTGCTGCTCGAGCGCGGCCTGCATGTCCTCGAGGTGCTGCAGCTCGGCGGGGGACAGCGACTTGCGCTTCTTGGCGCGCCGGCTGGCCCGCCAGGCCAGGAAGATCAGGAACAGCACGACCATCACCATCGCGGCGGTCTTGATCAGCGAGGTCTGCTTCGCCGACTTCTCGGCGGCCGCGGACGCGGCCAGCGAGTCCTGCGCGGCGGTGGCGGCGCTGGTGTCGAACGGCATCGCGCTGACCGCGATGGTGTCGCCGCGGGTCGCGTCGATGCCGGCCGCGGCGCTCACCAGCGACTGCACGTCGGCCTGGTTGACCGCGCCGGCTGTCGTGCTGTCCAGCAGCACGGCCACGTTCAGCTTCTTGATGCTGCCGGGCGCGCTCTTGCGGGCCTCCGTGGTCTTGTTGACCGCGTTGTTGCGCACGACGTCGCTCTGCTCGTACTGGCCGGTGCCGGTGGTGCTGGTGGTGCCGTTCGGCACCTGGATGTTGTCCGGGCCGAGCACGCCGCCCGTGCCGTTGCCGTTGCCGTTGTAGGCCTCGCGGCTGATGCTCTCCGAGAGCGCGGCGACGGACGGGTCCGAGGCGTACGACTCGGTGGTGGTCTCGGTCTGGTCGTAGTCCAGCTCGGCGGTGGTCGTCACCACGGCGTGGCCGGGTCCGACGACGCTGTCGAGCATGTGCTGCAGCGAGGAGTTGAGGCGGTTCTGGAACGCGACCGTCTGTGAGTCCGCGCCGCTGTCCCCGCCGGTGGCGACCGCCGCGCCGCCGCCGGCGGAAAGGATCTTGCCGTCGGCGCCGGCCACGGTGACCTGCTCGGGCTCGAGGCCCTCGACGCTCGACGCGACGAGGTGCACGATCGCCTGCACCTGCTGGGTGGTGAGCGGGTCGTTCGGGCTCGACTGCACCAGCACGGAGGCTGTCGTCTTCTCCTGGTCGTCGGAGAAGACGTCCTTCTGCGGCATCACCAGGTGCACGGTGGCCGCCTCGACGCCGTCGATCGACTTGATGGTGTTCGAGATCTCGCCTTCCAGCGCTCGCTGGTAGTTGGTGTGCTGCATGAAGTCGCTCGTGGTGATGCCCTGCTCGTCCAGCAGCGCATAACCGGTGTCCGACTCGCCCGGCAGGCCCTCGCCGCTGAGCTGCAGCCGCAGGTCGTAGACCTTGTCCTGAGGCACCATGATGGTGCTGCCGCCGTTGGCCAGCTCGTAGGGCGTGCCGGTCTTCTGCAGCGACTCGACGATCGCGCTGGCGTCCTTGCTCGAAAGGTTGCTGAACAGCGCGGAGTACGACGGCTTCGACGCCCAGGTGGCGAAGAAGTAGCCGCCGATCAACAGGGCCAGCACGGCCGCGATGGTGACCACCTTCTGCCCCGTGGTGAAGGACTTGAAGGTTTCGCCTACCTTGCGTACGGGCGCGGGGAGACGATCCGTCATGTCAGGCCTGCATCCTCATGATCTCCTGGAAGGCCTCGACGGCCTTGTTGCGGACCGCCATCGTGAGCTGCAGCCCGAGCGCGGCCTCGGTGGAGGCCATCGTGTACTGCGCCGGGTCCTGCAGCGTGCCGTTGGCGACCTGCACGGCCAGGTCGGAGGCCTTCGTCTGGGAGGCCTGGACGCTCTCGAGACCCTTGGAGAGCATGCCGGCGAAGTCGGTGTTCGGGCCGCTGACCGCGCCGGCCCCGCCCGCGCCGGGCAGGCCGTCGAGGCCGCCCACGCCGCCGGCGCCGCCGATGCCGGAGACGCCGCCCACGCCGGACAGGCCGCTGAGTGCGCTGATCGCGCTGATCGGAGAAGTCATGATCATCCCTTTCCGAGCTGAATGGCGGCGGAGTAGGACTCCCGGGCCCGGTCGACCACCGAGAGGTTCGCCTGGTAGGCGCGCTGCGCCATCATGAGCTGAGCCATCTGGCTGCCGAGGTCGATGTCCGGCCGGCGCACGTAGCCCTCGGTGTCGGCCATCGGGTTGTCCGGCTCGTAGGAGAGCACGCCCTCCGCGCTGCCGAGGGCGATGCCGCCCACCTGCACGCCGTTGCCGTCCTGCGCCTGCTGGGCGATGACGTACCGGGCCTGGAAGGCGTTCTCGGACGTCTTGCTGACGTTGTCCATGTTGGCGATGTTGTCGGAGACCGCGTCCAGATACTTGCGGTAGACGGTGACGCCGCTGGCTGCCGTGCCGATCGCGTTGAAAATGCTCATCTACCTCAGGCCCCCTTGATCGCGTCGCGGATCAGGCCGTACTTGCTGTCGAGGGCGCGAAGGGTCAGCTGGTAGCGCATCGTCGTGTCGATGTGCGACAGCGTCTCCTCGTCGAGGTTGACGTTGCTGCCGTTCAGACGCGACGGCTCCAGCGAGTTCTGCACGCTCGGCGTGACCGTCGAGGGCGACCGGCCGTTGGCGACGGCGCCGCTCAGTGCCTCCTCGAACTTGACCTTACGAGCCTGGTAGCCGGGGGTCTCGATATTGGCGATGTTGTTGGCGATGGCGTTCTGTCGGGCGGACAGACCCGCCACTGCGACCTTGAGCGAGGATGACGAGACATCATCGAACACGGGCGGTTTCCTTCCCGGTGATTCGAGGGTGCCGGTCCATGGCGTTGAAGGTGAGCAGTCCATTGCTCGTACCTTTTGCTTCGGCGGGTGCGCCGCCGCGCTGAGGGTCAAACGGTTGCCGATCGGTTGCACACAAAAACCCGGGACCTCGGGGTCCCGGGTTCAGGTGCGGCCGATGATGCGGCCGGGTCAGGCGTTGCAGTCGACGTACGTCGGGATGGCCTTGCCGGCCGTGCCGACCTCGACCTTGGCCGCGAAGGCGGTCTGCCGCCGGTTCGCGATGATCGCCATGGTGACCGCCCGTGCCGCGGCGAGCTGCCGGGTCAGGATCTGGTCGGCGCGCGGTTTGAGGGCCAACGGCAGCGCGCCCAGTCCGGCCGGCGGCGCCCAGATGGTCGCCGGGGGCAGTGCCCGCTCGCGGTGCTCGTCCGCGATCAGCCGTTCGATCGTCTCGACGTCGGCCTCCAGCGCGTCGAGCGCCGAGACCCATTCCTCCCGCCAGGCGGTCATCGCGATCAGCCCGCCGCGCTGTTGGCCAGTGCCGCCTCACGCCAGGTGTCGCGCAACGGCTCCATCAGCTCACGGCACTGTCGCACCTTGACCGAGTCGCCCTTGACGTTGGCGTTGATCAGCTCGGTTGTCACGAAGGCGTAGAGCCGGGCCAGGTCGCCGGCGCCCTCCCACGCGTCGAGGTTCAGCGTGACGCGCAGCTCCATGACGATGTCCTGGGCGTGCAGCAGGTTTTCCCGGGCCTGCGGCCGGTCGCCGGCGAGCAGCGCCTGCTCGCCGCGGGTCAGGTCCAGCACGAGGCGGTCGAGGAGCATCATCAGCAGCTTTGCCGGGGATGCGGTGGAGATGGAGTCGGCGAGGTAGCGCTCGCGCATGGCGGATGTGGAAGAGGTCATCGACGGCTCATTTCATCAACCGATTTCATCAACCGAGGCTGGCGAGCTGGCCGGACAGCCAGCTCGACTGTTGCTGCATCTTGCCGAGTGCGACCTCCATGGCGGAGAACTGGCGTTCGAGACCCGCCCGGCGCAGGTCCAGCCGGGTGTCCCATTCGCTGACCTGGTCGTTGAGATCGCTGATGGAGGCGTTGCGGCGCTGGATCAGCCCTTGCAGGGTTCCCTGCTTGGCGGTGCTCAACGGGGCTCCAGGGGTGGTGACACCCTCCGTCGCCACCAGGGAGACGGTCTCCAGCTTGCGGCCGAGTCCCCGAGCGACGTCGAAGGTGGGCTGGAACATGCCCTCGGTGCCCTTGCCGGCCGGGTTGGTGGCGGTCTTGGAGTCGGTCTCCGTGTAGGAGTCGAAGTACCGCTGGGTCTTCGCCGGGTCCTTCGCCAGCGCGTCGAGGAACTTCGCCTTGTCGAAGGAGACGGTGCCGTCACGGCTGAGCACCACGCCGACATCCGCGACGCTGCTTGTGATGCCGGGCTTGAGCGGGTCGACGCCGGCCACGCCGGTTGAAACGCTGCTCAGCAGGTCCTGCCGCAGCGAGCGCAGGGAGGAATCGCCGACCAGCGCGCCGGCCGCGGCGGTGCCGGTCTTGGCCCTGCTCTGCATCGAGATCTCGGTCAGCGCCGCGTTCAGGCCGTCGACCAGCGCCTGCACCTTGGCCGCGACGGCGTCGGCGTCGGCCGCGACGCTGACAGTGACCGGCGCGTCGGTGGCGGCCTGCGCCCGGGTGGCCGTCACGGTCAGGCCGGGCAGTACGCCGGCGAAGGTGTTGGTCGCCGAGTTGATCGTGTACGCCCCCGCGCCTTCACCGATCTTGAGCTGGGCATCGACGCCCTGCACGGTGGTGGTCGCGGCGCCCAGGTTGAGGCCGCTGGGCAGCTTGGTGGCGTCGAACGAGGCAGTGGCGCCGCTCGTCTTGGCGGTGAGCTGCAGGGTGTACTGACCGGAGCCGATCTGCACGGCGGACGCCTTGTACAGCGAGTTGGTCTCACCGTTGATGGCGGCGACCACCGACTGCAGCGACTTGTCCGACGGAGTGAGGGTCTTGGTGGTGCCGTCCTTGAGCGTGACGTCGAACGTGTTGCCGGTCATGACCGGCCAGGCGGCGGCGTCGGTGGCGGAGGCGACCGACGTGCCGGTGAAGGTCATGGTGTGGGTGGTGGCCACGGACTCGACCCGGAAGCTCAGCGACCCGGCGGCCGCGCCGGCCTGCGCCGTCACGACGGCGGCGTCGGAGCTGCTGGTCGTCTTCATCGAGCCCCAGGTGTCGGAGCTGCTCAGCGCCTTGGAGGCGGTCGCCAGGGCGGCCAGCTTGGTGTTCACGTACTGGTAGGCGCTGACCTGGAGGTTCTGGGTGGCGACCTTGTTCTTGAGCGCGGTCTGCGGCAGCGCCTCGGCCTGCATCAACTGGTTGATGGTATCCGTCGTGCTCATACCCGAGACGAGACCGTCAATGGTCATGGCCATCGTGGCGACCCCCCTTCACTGATACCTGGTGGTGCGGGATAAAGAACGGGCGGCCGGCGGTGTCGCCGACCGCCCGTCTCTTCGGTTGTCTTTTCAGTTGGCTGAGCCTTTCAGCTCAGTGATGCGTCACTACGTGGTGCGAAATGCCGGTCAGCGGAGCAGGGAGAGGACGCCCTGCTGCGACTGGTTCGCCTGCGAGAGCATGGCGGTGCCGGCCTGGGACAGGATCTGCGACCGGGTGAAGGACATCATTTCCTGTGCCATGTCCGTGTCGCGGATGCGGCTTTCGGACGCGGACAGGTTCTCGACCGCGACGTTGACCGAGTTCACGGTGTGCTCGAAACGGTTCTGGAGTGCACCGAGCGAGGCACGCTGGGTCGAGATCGCGGTGATGGCGGTCTGCACCGTGCCGCTGTCAGTGATGTCGGCGGCGCTGGTGTCGATGGCCTTGAGGGAGGCGGCGCCGTCGACCGTGATCGAGTCGGTCTTGTCGAAGCCGACCTGGAAGGCCATGTCGGTGTCGTTGAACAGCTGGACGCCGTTGAACTTCGTGTTCGTCGCGATCCGGCTGATCTCGGACTGCAGAGCGGTGAACTCGCTGGTCAGAGCGGCCTTCGAGTCCGTGTTCTGCACGCCGCTGGCGTACTGGACGGAGAGGTCGTTCATGCGCTGCAGCATGGAGTGGACCTCGGTGAGGGCACCTTCAGCGGTCTGCACGACGCTGATGCCGTCCTGGGCGTTGCGGGCGCCGACCTTGAGGCCGCCGACCTGGCTCCGCAGGCCCTCGCTGATGGCGAGGCCGGCGGCGTCGTCGGCCGCCCGGTTGATGCGGAAACCCGACGACAGCTTCTCGAGCGACTTGGACATCTGGTTGTCGGTGACAGACAGGTTCCGGTAGGCGTTCTGAGCGGCGATGTTCTGGTTGATACGAAGACCCATGAGAAATTCCTCCTTGAGTGGGGCCCTGATCGACTCATCCGTGAGCCGTTGTCTTACGCCATGACTATTCGGTCGGCCCCCGGCCGGGATGAGGACTTACTCCCGCAGATTCCCAGAACATTTCCGGCGGCCCCGCCCGGACAAGTCCCGTCACACGGATTCGATGGCGGACGCGACTCCGGGGGCGAGGGTGTGCAGGTCGTCGAGGACGGCGGTGGTCTGGTCGTCGGGGATCTGGGCGAGTGCGTCGGACAGTGGGGCGAGTGCGGCCTGGTCGCCGAACAGTTCCAGGGCGGCGGCGGCGGCGAGGGCGCGTTCGCGGGCGGAGCGGTCGGTGGCGGTGGCGGTGGCCAGCAGGGGGCAGTATTTCTCGAGTCCCTGCTGGCGTAGCCGGCCGGACCATTGGATGGCCCTGTCCAGGGGTAGCTGGCCGGCGAGCCAGACCACCACGCCGAAGAGTTGGGGGTCGCCGGGGAAGCGTTCCCAGAGGGCCTCGACGACGGCCTCGGCGAGGGTGGGCGTCACCTGCCGGGTCGCGTACAGCACCTGCCGGACCGCGTCCTCGGGGATCAGCCTGGCCAGCTCGGTCAGGTCTGAACCCGCACCCTGCAATACCGTGGCAATCACGTCGAGCGGCAGCACCAGGCGCCCGTCGCGCAGCGCCGCCCGCAGAATCTCGGCCGCCTCGCCGGGCCGGCCGGTGGCCATGAGACTGTTGATCTCGTAGGACCTCATATGGCTACGACCTGCCCCCACGGCCCGGTCGTCGGTATCGGCCTCGGGCATGCCCTCGAGGAGTTCCAGCACCCGCTCGTGGTCGCCCTCGGCGGCCCGTACGACCACCTCCGCCTGGTCTACCGTGACCTTCTTATAGGCGATCTCGCGTAGCTCCGCGAGCGCCTCGTTCGCCTCCGGCAGGCGGTCCACCTTCGCGCAGGAGCGGATCAGGATACTGAGCAGGCCGACCCGGGCGAGGGTGCTGGGGTCGGCGTCGAGGCCGGCCCGGCAGGCCTCGATGGCAGTGGTCGGGTTACCCGCGTCGAGCTCGGTCCGGGCCAGGTTGTAGTGAGCCTCCGGCCCCTCGGATATGGCCAGTGCCGCAAGACGGCGGTTGCGCCCGACCTTGTCCTTCGTCGCCACGGTGGCGACGAGGTAGCCGGAGTGGGTGAGGGCGACGGCATCGGTGGCCTCGCTCGGCGGGCTCTCCCCGGTGAACCGGTGGGTGACCTGCTCGTGCAGTCGGCCGCTGTAACGGTATTCGCCGGTACGGAACACCCGCGTGGACCATAAGGAGACGCCACCGGCTTCGGTCATGCTCGCGTTGTGCACGAGGAGGGCGTCGGTGGGTCTGCTGGTGGTGGTGAGTTGGTTTCGGAGTGCGGTGGGGTCACCGCTGACGATCTCGTCGGCGTCGACGATGAGCG
>NZ_JBEZXZ010000231.1:0-13206 GCF_040638275.1 Actinoplanes sp. NPDC026623
GGCCGAACCGGCGGCGGCCCGGCGCGGCGGCCGGAGCCGGAAGCGCGCGGCCCGACCGGCGGCAGGCCGGAGCCGGGGATGCGCGGCCGGATCGGCGGCAGGCCGGGGATGCGCGGCCGGATCGGCGACAGCCGAGGACGGGCGGTCCCGGGGGCGCGCTGCCGGACCGGCGGCGGCCCGGCGGCGGACGGCGCGCGGCCCGGCTGACCGTCGAGTCGGCGGTCGTCGGCCTCATCGCCGGGCTGATTGTGGTCGCGCCATGGACCCGCGACGGATACCTGCTGATGCTCGACTGGGTGTCCGGGCCGCACCGCGCGGTCGCGTCGGCCCTCTACGGACTGGACCCGGCCGCGCTGGACGCGCTGCCGTACCGGCTGGCCACCCAGTGGCTGCGGACCGTGGTCGGCGCGGGCGCGACGGGCTGGCTGCTCATCCTCTGCTACTTCCCGTTCGTCGCCTCCGGGGTGTCCGCGCTGGCCGCCGGCGGGCGGTGGCGGCGCCACTGCGCCGCCCTGTTCGCGTGCTGCAACCCGTTCGTCGTCGAGCGCGTCCAGGCGGGGCACGTCGCCTTCCTGCTCTCCGTCGGCCTGCTGAGCTGGCTGCTCGCCTCCGCGATCTGGGCGCGGCGGCGCCGCGTGTGGTTCGCCGCCCGGCCCGCGGTCTGGTACGCGATGGCCATGGTCGTCGGCCCGCACGCCGCCTGGCTGGGCGGGGCGTGCCTGGTCGCGGTGGCGCTGCTGCCGCGGCCGGGGCGCAAGGACCTGGTCCGCACGGCACTGATCATCGTCTGCGCCGGGTGCGTCTACGCGTACGGCGTCGCGGTGGTGCTGAGCTCGATCCTCACCGTCCGGGTCGGCGGCCAGGAGCTGGAGGTGTACGCCCCGCACGCCGGGCCCGGCGGGATGCTGGCGACGCTGCTGTCGCTGCGCGGGTTCTGGCGCGCCGGCGCCGACGGCGGCCCGCGGCTCGCGCTGGGGCTGATGGCCGGCGCGGTGACGGCGATCGCCGCGATCTGGGGCCTGGTCCGGCTGTGCCGCCGCGACTCGGTGGCCGGTGCGCCGCTGGCCGCGCTCGCCGTCTGCGGCGTGCTGCTCGGCGCGGGCATACACGGCCCGCTCGCCGCGGCGTACCGGGCGGCGTTCGATCACCTTCCGCTGTTCGCCGCGATGCGCGAGCAGCAGAAATGGCTCGCGCTGACCATGCTGGCCTACGCCGTCGGCGTCGGGGTGGCGGCGGAGTCGCTCGTCGCTGTCTGCCGGTCGGCCCGCCCGGCGGCGGCCCGCGCGACCGCGGGCGCCGCGCTGCTGGCGGTCGCGGGCGTGTTCGCCGTCGTCGCGCCGTCGCTCGCGTGGGGCCTCGGCGGCAGCGTCCGGGTGAGCCAGTACCCGGAGGCCTGGTACGCGGCCGACAAGATCATGGGCGCGGGCACCGGCGGCGTGCTCTTCCTGCCCTGGCACCTGTACCAGCCGTTCGGCTTCACCGACTCGCGGACCGTGGCGACGCCGGCCGGTGCCTTCTTCCGCCGGCCCGTGCTCAGCAGCGACGCCGTGGAGCTGGGGCCGGTGCGGACCAACTCGGACTCGCTGCGCACGGACTACGTGCAGCGGGTCGTCGCCGCGGGCGTACCCAGGGGGTTCGGCCACCTGATCGCACCGCTCGGGATCAGCTACGTCGTGCTGGCGCGGGACCGGGAGGCCGGGGCCTACGCCTGGCTGGAGACCCAGGACGACCTGCGGCGGGTGCTGCGCACCCCGCAGCTCGACGTCTACCGCGTCCTGGTGGCGGGCACCGGCCGGGTGGTCGCCGCCCGGGAGGGCGACTTCGACGAGGCGGTGACCCTGGCCACCCGCGGCCACCTGGGCAGCGAGGCGGTGCTGCCGGGCGGCCCGGACGCCGCGGTCCTGCCCTCGAACGCCTCGGGCGGAATCGAACGGAGCAGCGCCACGAGCTGGCGGGTGCGGCAGGGCCCGCCGGGCTGGGTGGTGATACCCGAGGAATGGTCGCGGGGCTGGTCGGCGGGGGACCTGCCGACCCGGCGAACGGTGGCCGGGACGGTCGCGGTCGATGCCGGGGCCGGGGCGGTGACGGTGCGCTACACGCCCTGGCGGTGGCTGCGGCTCGGGCTGATCGCGTCCCTGGCGGCGATCGGCCTGCTGCTGCTGGGCGGGCTCTTCGAACACCGGCGGGACCTGATGCGCTGGTGGTCGACGCCGCGGCTGGAGCGCCGCGGCCGGTCCGCGCCGGGGGAACCGGGGCTCAGGCAGCCTCGGCCGTCTGAGAGGTCCACGAGTTGGCGGCGGTGGTGGTGGTGGCGGGGGCGGCCGCGACCGGAGCGGCCCCGGCGACCGGACGGTACTGGCCGGTCAGGTGCAGGCGACCGAAGATGACGAACGTGTCGCGGATGGTGCGCAGGATGGCCTTGGAGGACACCGTCGAGCCGGCCACCCGCTCCTCGAGCCGCACCGGCGCGGGCACGAAGCCGCGGATGCCGGCCGCCTTGGCGGCGACGAAGAACTCGAGGTCGAAGGCGAAGCGGCGCTCGCGCAGCCGGGGCAGCAGGTCGGCCAGCACGTCGCGGCGCAGCACCTTGCAGCCGGTCTGGGTGTCGCGCATCCCCAGCAGGAACAGCAGCGTCACCAGCGTCGAGTAGAAGGTCGACACCAGCTTGCGGAACGGCGAGGAGGCGCTGGCGGAGGCGGCGTGCCGCTTGTCGGCGTAGACGCCGGCGTGGCCGCCGTCACGCGCCACGCGCAGGTACTCGGCCAGGTGGCGCGGGTCGATGTCGCCGTCGGCGTCGACGAAGCCGACCCAGGCGCCGCGGGCGGCGGCGAAGCCCAGGTGCAGCGCGCCGCCCTTGCCCTGGTTGACGCCGCTGTCGATGACCCGGACGCCGGGAATGCCGGCGAGGGTGCGCTCGGAGCCGTCGGTCGAGCCGTCCGAGACCGCGATGACCTCGAAGCCGACCTGCTCGGCGGTCAGGCACTCCACCAGCTTCAGGACGGTGGGGCGCAACGCGGCGCCCGGGTTGTAGAACGGCACCACGACGGTGAGCTCGACAGCCGGGTCGGCCGGGGCCCACAGCCGCGCGGCGTTGAAGAGCTGCGCCGGGCGAGCGGGGGTGGTAGCGGTCGAAGCGGGGGAGTGAAGCAGCGTCGCGGTCATGCCGTGTTGTTCGGCGCCCAACCTCAAGGCAGCCTCTAGCCAGCTTCAAGGCGACGGCAAGGATGCGACGGGTTCTCTGCGCAAACCGTTCTGCAACCGGGGCGTGTCACTATCTGCGCATGATCGGTCTCCGCACCCGCCGCCTCGGCCCGCTCCTGCTGGTCGCCTCGGCGCTCGGCACTCTCACCGCACCGGGCGCCGCGCTGGCCGACGGCCCCGGATACGGCGGCACCGCCGACTCCCTGACCGTGCAGTGGCAGCGGGCGGCCGCCGACGAGGGACTGGCCGTCTACGCGGTCGGCTTCAAGGGCGGATCGCCGGTGAACCTCCGGGTCGGCGCCGCCGCCGAGCAGACCGTCGTCGCGGACGCCGCCGGCGCGCTGCGCGTCCTGGTCGTCAGCGCCGCCACGCCCACGCCCGCGCCGACGCCCGACACCACGGTGCTGCCGGTCGCCGGCGGCGCGGCGGGCCACCTCTCCTCGGGCACGAGCGTGCTCGCGGTGGGTGCCACCCCGGCCGGAATGATCCGTACGCTGATCGGCTCGGTCCCGCCCGCGGAGGCCGGGTGGGGCATCCAGGACGTGGTGCCGTGGGGCGGCGCCGCCGCCGCGCTCGGCGCCGTGGTGTTCTGGACCCGCCGCCGCGGCCTCGACGGGATGCCCGCCTTCGTCCGGCGCCACCTGCGCCGGCTCGCCGCCTGAGCGCGGCAATCGCCCCGGGTACGAAAAGACCCACGCGCCGGCAAGGGCGCGTGGGTCTCTTTTCGTACGGGGATCAGGGCTCGAAGCGGTAGCCCACGCCACGCACCGTGCGGATGTGCCGGGGTGCGGAGGCGGACTCGCCCAGCTTCTTGCGCAGGTTGCCCACGTGCACGTCGATGATGTGATCGTCGCCGTACCAGTTGTCGCCCCACACGTCCTCGAGCAACTGCCCGCGGGTGAACGTGCGGCGCGGCGCGGACGAGAGCAGGTCCAGGAAGCCGAACTCGATCTTGGTCAGCTCCAGCACCCGGCCGTCGAGGGTCACCTCGCGGACGTCGGGGTCGATGCGCAGCAGGCCGTACTCGCGGATCGCCGTGCTCGCGGCCGCGCTCGAGCTGCGGGGCCGGCGGCGCATCGCCTGGATGCGGGCGGCGAGCTCGCGGGGCGAGAACGGCTTGGTGACGTAGTCGTCGGCGCCGACGGACAGGCCGACGATCTTGTCGACCTCGTCGCTGCGGCCGGTCACCATGACGATGTACGCGTCGGTGAACTGCCGGATCTGGCGGCACACCTCGATGCCGTCGACGTCGGGCAGGCCGAGGTCGAGGATGGCGATGTCCGGGCGTTCCTTCTGCGCCTGCTCCACCGCGCCCTTGCCGTCGGTCGCGACGACGACGTCGAAGCCCTCCTTCTCCAGGAGGTGCTGACAGAGCAGCATGAATTCGGGTGAGTCCTCGACGACGAGCGCGCGGGGCCTGGCCACCGGACCTCCAGTGTTGCTGACGGACGGACGGCGCCGCGCAGCGATGACGCGGCTTCGAGCCGTCCTATCGGTCGGCGCGGACAGAAACGAAGGCTTCGCCGCCCCGGAGCCCGGTCAGCCGGAAACGGCGGTGCGCGGGGCGACGATGTCGGCCCGGTCCGGCAGCGGCCCGGGCCGCGCCATGAAGTAGCCCTGCCCGAGCGTGACACCGAGCGACTGCAGCTTCTCGTGCTCGGCGACCGTCTCGATCCCCTCGGCGATCAGCATGGCGCCGATGTCCTTCGCGAAGCCGACCAGCGAGCGGGCCAGCGCCATGCGGACCGGGTCGGTGTCGACGCCGCGGGTGAGGGTGATGTCGAGTTTGATGATGTCCGGGCGCAGCTGCAGGATGTGGCTCAGGCTGGCGAACCCGGCCCCCGCGTCGTCGACGGCGATGAGGATGCCGGCCGAGCGCAGCTCCTCGGTGACCTTCACCAGCGACGGGTAGTCGTGCACCTGGGTGTGCTCGGTCAGCTCGACGGCGATGCCGCGCGACGAGTGCTCCAGCAGGGTGGTGTGCACCCGCGGGTCCAGCAGCGCCTCCACCGACAGGTTCGCGCTCAGCCAGGCCCCGGCCGGCATCTCGTCGAGGTACGCGAACGCCCGCTCGAGCGCCAGCAGCTCCAGGTCGACGCCGACCCCGGCCGCCAGGGCCGCGGCGAACGCGTCCGCCGGGCTCCCGAAGTGCGCCTTGTCGAACCGGGCCAGCGCCTCGTACGCCTTGACGACGCCGTCCTCGAGGCGCACCACCGGCTGGAACGTCGGTTGAATCGCCTGGGAGTGGATGACTTCCCGGAGGTTGCGCATGGCGGGCGCGGTGAGGGTCATGCTTCCCAGTTCGGCAGCGAACCTCAAGACCGGCTCAACCCGGCTTCAAGAGCACGGCAAGCCCGGACATGAACCGACCCCGGCACGCGGGGGGCGCGTACCGGGGTCGGCGGGGGGTGGTGCGGGCGTGGTTTCAGGCGGCGACCGCCGCGACGGCCGCGTTCTCGCGGGCGCGGTGCAGGCACTCGATGAGCTCGTGCGGGTCGATCTCGGTCTCCATGTCGGCGTCGACGTCGATGCAGCCGACCCACGCGCCGCCGGCCGCGGCGATGCCGGACTGCAGAGCGGCGCCCTTGTCCTGAAGCTCCGGGTCGGCGATGACCCGCAGCCAGGGCAGGCCCTCGAGGGTGCGCAGCGAGCCGTCACGCGAGCCGCCGGGCACGGCGATCATCTCGAACGAGATGTTCTGTGCGTACAGCGTCTCGGCGACCCGCTCGACCGCGCGGCGCAGCGTGGCGCCGGGGTTGTGGAAGGGGACGACGACGGAGAACTCGACGGCCGCCTCGCCCGCAGACGAAGCCTGCTGGGCGGGACCGGCGACGACGAAGGGGGGAACGGCGATGAGGCGGGCGACAGTCATGCCCCGTAGTTCGGCCCGCCACCTCAACGCCGTCTCAGGCCATTCTCAAGCCCGGCGCAAAGCTTCACCGGCCGCTCCCACGGGGTACTTCGCGCATCGGATGCGTGCCGGGCGTCAACACCACGACCGGCTCGGGCATGGCGGGCACCAGCCGGCCCGGACCACGACCTGCCGGCGCCCAATGGGCCGAACACTGCCGGGAAACGCCACTGCCCGAGCCGTTGCACCAGCTCCTCCACCAGCGCGGCCCGCCCGAAGAACAACTCCGCGTCCTCCGGATGGAACATCGCCAGCCCGGGGTACGGCGACGGCGTCGCGTGGCCGCGCTCTGGGCCACCAACACCCGGCACCTGCCGGGCGCGTAGGGATGGATCGGGTCGCGGCGGCCGCGCGGGCCGCCGCGATTCCATTGGCGTTCCAGCGGCAATAACACCGGGATTCCTGGACCGCATCTTGGCGCGAAGTGATATTCGTCACTTCCTTGAGGGGTTCCTTCACAGTGGAGGATCCGTCAACTATGGATGTGTCGATTCAGCAGATCTTGGCTGACGGTTTAATGCTGTAAGCGCGTAAATTCTCCATCAGCCGGCGTCGCGGTGAAGTCTTTCCTTTGACGCTCGGCGTTGATGCAGCGGGGTAACGCATGCTTAGTGACACGGTATTGTCTGGCAACTCCCGATTCGCCGAATCCGCACCGTTGCTGGCGCGGGTGGACGCCACCTATTCCCTGCTCGGTGAGGTGGCGATCGAGGCGGGCGATGCGACCCCGAACGCCCGGGTCGCGCTGAGCGGCCCTCCGCTGGCCGACGATCCGGTGCTGCGCCGGAGCCTGGATCTGCTGCTGGCGGCGAAGCGGCGCGGCGCCGGCGCCGACGCCACGCTGGCGGCGCTGGACGTCCCGGGCTTCGCGCCGCTGCCCGGTGCGAGGGACATCGCCGGGACCGATTGCCGGTTCGTGCGGCTGAGCACGCCCGCGCAGACCGCGCTGCACGTGTTGGCCGCGGTCGACGACGGCGACCCGTGGACCGCCGAACTGCACGCGCTCTTCCGCGAGGTGCTGGGCAATCCCGGACAGCGCTATGACCTCGCCGGTGCGGACGTGGCCGAGACCGCGGCCCTGCAGGGCGCCGTCGAACTGCTGGCCACGACGCTGCCACGGACCTCGCGGTCGGTGCTCGCGCATACCTCGCTCGTGGTGCTGGTCGACGGCCCAGACGCCTTCGAGAGCGCCACCGACCGCCGGATACCGCGCGCCGTCTTCCTGAGCCGGGACGCTGTCACCGACCCCGTACGGGCCGCCGAGGCGCTGTTGCACGAATCGGCGCACCAGAAGCTCTACGACCTGCAACTGATCTATCAGCTTTACCGCCCGGACTACGACGCGGGCGCGGCGAGCACCGTATCGCCGCCCTGGCACAACGGCAACGCGCAGTGGAGCTTCGACCGCGGGGTGGCCGCCTGCCACGTCTACACCCACCTGCATGCGTTCTTCGCCGCGCTGGTCCGCGCCCCGCAGGGCAGCGCGGTCGATGTCTCCGGCAGCGCTCGGCAGGCCGCCGACCGCGCCCGTTTTCTGCACGGTGCGCTGCTGCCGCAGGCGTCGCGTGAATGCAACGACAATGGCCGCGCATTTCTGCACTGGATAGGCGATTGCCTGAACTCCACGTCCCGTTGACGCCGGCCGCCACAGCCTCCCCGAAGGGTTCCAGATGGCTGATCTTGATTTCACCCCGCCCGCTGTCGCGCTGCCGCAGCTGACATTGCATCGCCCGGTCAAATCGTGGTTGCAACTCACCGGAAGTTGCAATCTGAAGTGCAAACAATGCTATGGAGATTGTTCCTCGGCGGCACCGGCCGACGAGATGAGCGCTGAGGAATTCAAGCGACTCGCCGACGAGATGACCGAGGCCGGGATCATCGAGCTGCTCGTCGAGGGCGGCGAGCCGCTGCACCGGCCGGACTACCTGGAAATCCTTCGGTACTGCGCGCGCACGATGCTCGTGCGGTTGCGCACCAACGCGACGCTGCTCGACGCTGAGCGCGCCGCGGCCCTGCGGGACGCGGGCGTAGCGGGACTGGTCGTCGACTTCATGGGGGCCACCGCGGAGACGCACGACTGGCATGCAGGCATTCCCGGCTCCCTCGAACGGACACTGCGCGGGCTGAGCATCGCCAAGGAGGCGGGGCTGGAGCCGGTGGCGACGTTGATCATGACCAGGCGCAACGTCGGCGAGCTGCAGGCGTACCTCGACATGGTCGCCGCCGCCGGGGTGCGACGGGTGGGCATTCTGCGCCTGTACCCGCTTGGGCGGGCGAAGCGTTACTGGGACGAGATGGCGCTGTCGCTGCCGGAGCAGATGGCGGCCCTGGACGCCCTCGTTGTGCCGGACGACGTCTACCTGATGCGCTCCTGGCATCCCAAGGACGGCAACTGCTGCTGGCAGGCCTCCGGGGTGGACTCCACCGGACGGTCGGTGGGCTGTTCCTACCTGCGGGACTTCGTCGACTTCGGCAACATCCGGGACACGCCGTTCCTGACCACCTGGCAGCACCCGCTCTTCCGGCGGCTACGGGCCCGCAACGTCGAGGACCACTGCACCGAATGCGAGTCGACCCAGGGTTCCAAGGGCGGCTGCCGGTCGACGGCGTACGCCTTCACCGGCGACTGGGATGCACCCGACCCCTTCTGCACGACCACGAATCGAGGTACCGATGTCCGGCTTCTCCCCACTCGACTTCTTCCAGAGAAGGGCTGACATCAGGGTCCGTGAGGTGCCGGAATGGGGTTGCCTGCTGGTCTACACACCGGCTCGGCCCAACGTGCACTACCTGGATGCGCGGTCCTGGCTGATCTACGAGCTGTGTGACGGCCGCGGATACGGCGAGCTCCTCGCCGAGTTCAGCGAGGCGGTTCCCGAGGGGACGACCCAGGAGCAGGTCGTTCACGCCGTCGACAAGGGCCTGACCGCTCTCGTCGACAACGGCATCGTCGAGCGGACCGACGCCGACGACCGGGCCGCGATCGAGGCGGGTGCGGGCTGAACGGTCGATGCCCGCATCGCGGAGGAGTACCGACGTGCGGGAGGGGGTGAACACGATGGACAAGAAGGAGCTGCGCGATCGGCTGAAGTTGAAGCTCGCCGAGTCGCCGCTGGACGAGCCGGCAGTCGAGACCGTCCAGCCGGAGATCCGTACCGCGTCGCAGTACGCGATGCTGCCGTCAATGCGGGCCGGTTTCCGGCTCGACGAACCGGAAGAGTGACATCTGCACAGGTACGCGCCCCGGGGCGCGTACCTGTGCCTCCCGATCCGTCGCCGCGCCGCCGCAGAAGGGTGCGCCATGTACACTCCGCTGACCCTGCTGGTTAACCCGCCGTTGTGGAACGCGTACGCGCCGCACCTGGCGGTCCCGCTGCTCGCCGGGACGCTGAACGAGCAGGGGCTGCGGGTGCGCTGCCACGACGCGAGCATCGAGTTGCTCGACTGGGTGCTCAGCGGCGAGGGCATGGCCCGGCTCGCCGGGCGGATCGGCGCCGGCACCGACGAGCGGCTGGTCGCCAAGGCCAGGCTGGTCCACCCGCACGTGATGGCGAATCTGGACGAGGCCAAGGCGGTGATCCGCGACGTGGCGGCACTGCAGGATCCGCAGCGGCAGGCGTGGGCCCGGCGGGTCGTACGCAACGCCATGTGGTGCGTCTCCGCCGCCTTCGAGGGTCTGAACTTCGACCTGGTCGCGAACGACCTCTACTACTCGGCCACCTCCACCGCAGCGGTGCTGGCCGCGATCGGCGACGAGCGCCGCAACCTGTACCGGTGGGGCGCCGACCGGCTGCTGCCCGCCGACGCGATGGCCGATCCGGACCTCGCGGTGGTGGGGGTGAGCGTGTCGGCCGACACCCAGCTCATCGCCGCCATGACGCTCGCGGACCGGGTGCGCCGGGAGAGACCCGACGTGAAGATCGTCTTCGGCGGCAACTACGTCACCCGGATGGTGGACCGGTGGACCGAGCCGCATCCGTTCTTCGACCACGTCGACGCGTTCGTGCTCTCCGAGGGCGAGGAGGCGTTACCGGAGCTGATCCGGCGCTTCGTCGCCGGCACCGACCCACATGGGATACCCGGCGTCGTGACCCGCGGACCGGACGGCTTGCGCAGCACGCCGGCACGCCCGGTACGCCTGGACCGGGCCGCCGGTCCGGACTTCGACCAGATGCCGCTCGGCCGGTACTTCGCCCCCGGACCGATCCTGCCGCTCTACGCGTCGCGCAGTTGCGCCTGGAACTGTGCGTTCTGCTCGATTCCGTTCGCCAGCAACTCATACCGGGCGCGACCCGCGGCACAGACGGTCGACCACATGGAAGCGATGATGCGTCGCTACCGGACGCGGTACTTCATGTTCGTGGACGAGATCATGACCCTGAGGTCGCTGCGTGAGGTCGCCCAGGAGATCGTGGACCGGGGGCTGGATCTCTACTGGTACGGGGAGACGCGGTTCGCCGGCGGCATCACCCGTGAGCTGGCCGAACTGCTCTACGCCTCGGGCTGCCGGCGGCTCAACTTCGGGCTGGAGTCACGCAGTCAGCGGGTGCTGAACCTGATGGAGAAGGGCACCCGGGTGGAGCACGCCGACCGGAACCTGATCGAGATGATCAAGGCGGGCATCTCGCCGCATCTGTTCATCATCCACGGTTTCCCGGGCGAGACCGCCGAGGAGGCGCAGGAGACCATCGCGTACGCCAAGCGGATCGTGGACGAGGCTGCCCGGGAGCACCAGAACCCCTACACGACCTGGGGCGGCTCGCCGTTCATCCTCGACATCCACTCCCCGGTCGGGCAGCACCCGGAGCGGTTCGGTGTCGAGCTGATCGAGCCGGACCCCGAGCACGACCTCGCCCTGGCGCGGGACTACACGGTGCGGTCCGGCCTCAGCCGGGCAGAGGCCGAGGCGGTGGCACGGAGCGGCTCGGGCCGGACCACCATCCGGCGCAACGTGTGGTTCCGCACCAGCACGGAGTCGGTGCTGGCGGAGGTGGAGGAGTTCACGTTCCTGCGGGCGGCGACCCGCGCGCCGAACGCGGAACCGCGGCGTGGGGCGCTCAGCCGGATCTCGTACCCGCCGGACGCGGTGCTGCGACTCGCCGCCACGCCGCTGGTGCTCGGCTGGTCAGCGGACGCCGACGGCCGGCTCGGAGCGCTCGCCCTCTACCAGGGTGACACCGACCGCTTCATCCAGCTCACCTGGCCGCACGGCCGGGCGCCGGATGTGCTGTCGTGTGCGACCGCGGCCGAGCTGACCGCCTTCTTCGACGAGCACGACGTCGAATGGGCCGGGCAGCGGGGTGCGGGCGTGGTGAGCCTGCTCCTCCGGCACGGTTTCCTGGACGGCCCGGGCGTCGCCCGCGAGCCGATCGCCACTTCGGCCGGCTGGCGTTTCGCGGCGGAGCCCGGGATGTTGCTCGCCGGGGACGGCTCCCGCGTGGTTCTGCACAGCCCGATCACCGGCAACACGGCTCGCCTCAACGCGCTGGGTCACCTCGTGTGGCTGTCCTGCGCCGAGGGCGAGTCGACGGCGGCGGGGATCAGCGCGGAGCTGCCGGACCCCTACCGCACGGGCGAGCAGGTGGCGATCGCCCTGCGGGACCTGGGCGAGCTGGGCATGGTGTATCCGGTCGCCCCGGCGCCGGGCGCGGCGACCGCGCCGGTTCCCGCGCTGACCCGGCACGGGGACCGGTGATCACCGCGCCGCGCCGCGACCTGGTCTCCCGGGCCGGATACGCGGTAGGCAGCGGCGGGACTCCCGCGCAGCGCTGGGCGGTCGCGTGGTTGCCGGCCGACCCGGGCGAGCGGGTCCTGCGGGTCGGCGCGTTCGAGGCGGCTCTCCGGCCACCTCGGAGCCTCGGTACCCGCGGCGGGCTGCTGCGCTGGGCGCCGGGCGTCCGGCGGGAACGCGGCCTGTCGTTCTGGGATCCGTCCGCCGTGCGACCGGTCGTCGGTGTCCACACCGGTCCGCCCGATCGCCTCATCGAGTTTCCCGCGGACGCGGCGGCGCTGGTCGCCGCGCTGGACGCCGGTCTGCCCTTCACCGAGGCGCGGTCGGCGGCCGCGGAACTGTTCGGCGACGACGGCCTGCCGGTACTCGCCACCCTCGTGGCACACGGCATGCTGTCCGGCGCGGCACAGGGCGACCCGGGCGCCTGGACCGCCGCGTCGCTGTCGTGCAACCCGTTCGTCGACGCCGGACACGACGCCGACGGCTGGTACGTGTACTGCCCCATCACCCACGTCACGGTGCGGACCCCGCCCGTCGCCGGGGACCTCCTCTCGCTCTGCCGCGGCGCGGGTGCCCCGTACGCCGACCTGACCGAACTGGCGCCGCCGCGGCGGCGGGCCGATCTCGCCGTGGTGCTGCGCCGGCTCGCCGAGCGGGCCGTGCTGTTGCCGATCGACCCGGGGGAAAATCACGGTGGGTGACGATTTCGACGAGGTGGCCGAGACGCTTCGGGAGCCGGGCATGGGCACCGAGCACGTAGCCGGGCTGCTGACCAGCCTGGTGCTGCTGACCCGACCGCGGCTGGTGGTCGAGGTGGGCGCCGGATACACGACGCCACACCTGCTGCGGGCCCTGGCGCAGTCCGCCACGGAGCGGCGCCGGGACGCGGAACTGGTGCGGGCGGTCGGCGCCCTCGACGCGGCCGCCGCCGCCCGCCGCGATCTGCTGGTGCCGCATCGGGTATGCGATCCGGACGACCCCGTCCTGGTCACCATCGACGACCTGTCGGACGACGGGTCCTCTGCCCGGCGGGTGGCGGCGGCCGCGGCCGGCTTGGACCTCTCCCCGTTCCTGCGCATCCTGACCCGCGACTTCCGCGGCGCGGCCGCCGGGATCCACGCCGAATTCGGCCCGCCCGACCTGGTCTGGTTCGACGCCGGCGGCGCCGTCGACGCCGCCGACCTGCTCGCCGAGTACTGGCCGGTGATGCGCCCAGGCGGCCTGGTGGTGTTGCACGGCACGCAGTGGACGATCCCGGTGACGGTCGCCGGCCCGGACGGGCCGGTCGGCGCGGGGGGCCCCCGGGCCGGGGGGGGGGGCAGACACGTGAGGCGGCAGCAGTGCGATTGCGGGGTGGGCGGCG
>NZ_JBEZXZ010000232.1:0-13037 GCF_040638275.1 Actinoplanes sp. NPDC026623
GCGGCCGGACGAGGCGAGCCGGTCCGGCCGCGGCGCTCGCGGTCTGTTCCAGCGCCCTGTCGAGCTCGTCGGCGGGGAACGGGGTGCGCTTGCTGACGTTCTCGACGGCGTCGAAGAAGCGTTCCATGACGACCGCGACCGGCCTGTGCCGCGCGACGATGCGGCCGGCCGCGGCCGAGGCACCGATGTCTCCCGGATCACCGACCCGCCCCCGGAGGTAGGCGGGGCAGTCCCGCCAGGGAATCCCCTGCAGGTTGCTCACCAGCCATTGCGTCAGGTGTGCGGCCGTGTAGCCGCGGTCGTAGCTCCGGTGCCGCCGGACGAAGGCCGCCTCGTCCGCGCCGAGGTCGAAGCCGGAGTGCACGGCCAGGCCGAAGTCCGCGAAGTAGACGCGACGGCCGTCGGTCAGCAGGTTGCGGAAGTGCGCGTCGAAGTGCAGCAGCCCCCGCGACCCCATGAACTCCACTCCCCTGCGCAGCGCGGCGTCGACGAAGGCGTACCCGGACTCGGCGGCCTCGCCACCGGCGGCGGCCCGCCCGGTCAGCCAGCCGTCCACCGTGTCCGGGATGTGCTCCATGAACAGCACCACGGCGGCCGAGGCCGCGCCGATCGCCCGCAGCCGGGCGCGGACCTCGTCGGCGCCGTCCCAGTGGGTCACCCAGCGTTCCAGCTCGGCGTCCGGCATCGGGCTCGGCGTCCGGGGCAGCACCCGCCAGTGGTACAGCAGGGGAAAGCCGTCGAAGCGGTCCTCCAGCACCCATCGCGTCGTCATGGCGTGCACGGCGACCTCCCGCCACGTGCCGAAGCCGGTCGAGCCGATTCCGTACTGGTAGAACGGCGGCAGCCGGAAGAGGTTCGCGGTCGAGCCGACGTTCTCCGCGCGCCGCTCCAGGTCGGTCAGCGGCACCCTCTTGACGAACACGGGCAGGCCGCCGACCGTGACCGTCTGCGTCGTCCCGCCGATGCCCGCGGTGGACGCCCCCGCGCCGGCGAGCAGCGCCGAGACCTCGCGGTCGCCGAGCCCCGCCAGCCGTTGCGACAACTCGGTGTGGCGGCGCACGCGCTCGACTGCGTCTCCGGGCATGTTGAGCAACCCTGCCAGAACTCCGCCCGCCGCGTCAGGTGCGCAGGGTACGGCTCGGGCTGACACCGAACGCGGCACGGTAGTCGGTGCTGAATCGCCCGAGGTGGGTGAAGCCCCATCGGATGGCGGTCATCGCGACGGTGGCACCGGCGGTCGGGTCGGCGGCCCGCAGCTCCCGGTGTGCCCGCTCGAGGCGGACCCGGCGGGCGTACTGCATCGGCGTGGTGCCGCGCTGGCGGCGGAACGCCAGCTGCAGCGCGCGGGGGCGCACGCCCGCCGCGGCGGCCATCTGCGCCACCGTGACCGGCTGCTCGGCGTTCTCCTCGACGTAGGCCATCGCCCGGCGAATCACCTGCGACGTGACCTCGGCGGGTGATCGCAGGCTGGCGGCGAGGCCGGTGTTGGGGAACACCGCGAGTGCCGTCGACGCGAGCAGGTGGCATGCCTGCCCGGCGACCAGGGGGTTCGCCATGAGGGCGGGATCGGCCAGCACGGTGCCGGTGAGGTAGGAGACGGTCTGCGCCCAGTGCCGGCCCAGCGGTGCGGAGATCGGCCGGTAGCTGTCGAAGCGCAGGTCCACCCCGTCGATGCCGGTCTGTGCCGCCGCGACCTCCTCCAGCAGCTGGCGGGGGATCCGGACGGCGAGCGCGTCGATGTCGCCGAAGTCGATCTCCAGGCCGCGGTCCGGCAGGGCCAGGACCACGTCACCCGGCCGCAGCAGGTACTGCTCCCGGCCCTGGCCGACGGTGTAGTGCCCGCGCATCAGGTGAGTGATGACCAGGTCCCCGACGGGCGCCGTCCGCAGCCGGGTGCGCGCCGAATAGTGCAGCCGCGTCACGCCGACGCCGTCGAGTTCGGTGAAGACGGTACGCAGGCCGGCACCGTCGGTGCCCTCACCGGAGAACCGCACGTTGACGTCGATCAGGGCACGCCGGATGAAGGAGTGCGCCTGATCGGCGTCCGCGGTGGCGAAGCGCTGCCACTGCGGGCCGGAATACACCGTGCCGGCGATCACGTCGGACCAGCTCCTCGGATGAGGCGGCACCGGGCCATGCGCCAGGTGGGCTGCTTGTCCACGATACGCATCACCTTCGCGACCGGCGTAGCCCGTGGAGTGATCCTGTGGCGGCGCGGCGCGTGCCGCGGCTATACAGGAAACCGGAAACTGCCCAGGCCCTTTGCAGGCGGTCCGGCGGATGCCCGCGGTCAAGTAGTCGGCGGTGGGCATCCGCGCATTCCTAGGAAACCGCATCGCGGCCGGCAACGGCACCGGCGCAATCAGCAGGCCCCCGGAATCGGTCCCGCCGCGAGGCCGAAGTGATCGGCCAGCCCGGTGATCTGCAGAATGCGGTGCGCCATGGGATGGGCGTCGATCAGCCTCAACTCGCAGTCCACCAGTCGCGCGTCGGCGTGGCACAGCAACAGGATTCTGATCCCCGCGGAGTCGAGAAAGCCCACGCTGAACATATTGATCTCGATGCGGCTCGGACGGTGCCGGCGCAGCACGCCGAGAACGGCCTTGTGCAACTGTCCGGCGTTGAGCGCGTCGATCTCGCCGACCACGATGATGGTCTGCACGCTCCGATCGTCACCGCGATCGATGGTAATGAACAACGACGACGACGAATCCGGCTGATCGGTATCGAGCACGCGTTCATCGCACATGGTGCCTCCGGCGCAGTGTGTGGGACAGGATCCCCTCACTGCTGAAGGCTCTTGGTGAGCCTAACCCCACAGTTGGTGCGTCGGCTATCACCCGGGAGTGCGACCGTTATTCGTCGTGTCCGGACGCCTTGGCCACGAGGGCGGCGGCGACGTCGCGGAGTTTGCGGTTGGAATCCTGGGAGATCTTGGTCAGGATCGCGAATGCCTCGTCGGCGGTGCACCGGCGCTCGCCCATGATGATCCCCTTGGCCTGCTCGATGACGGCCCGGTGTTCCATCGCCTTGCGCAGGTGTTCGGCGAGGCCGAGGGTGGTGTCGTAGAGGTGGGCGTTGGCCAGCGCGACGGCGGCATAGCCGGCGAGCGTCTGCGCCAGCGCGACGCTCTCGCCCTCGAAGGCGCTGGGCGTTTCGCTGTAGACGGTGAGCGCTCCACTGATCGAGTCGTGAATGGGCAGTCCCACCGACAGGGCGGCACGCACTCCGACGGCGGCCGCATAGGCGGCCCATTCGGCCCAGCGGGTTTCCTCGGCCGCGTCGTCGATGACCACTGGCAGGTTGCCGGCGGCCGCATCGACGGAAGGTCCCTGGCGGCGCTCGTGCTGCCATTCCTCGAGTCGCCGGGCCCGCTCGCCGGTGGCCACCGTACGCGAAACGAACTCATTGACAATGGTGACCGCCGCCGCGTCGGCGCCGGGCAGGCTGCGCCGGGCTAGTTCGGCGACCCGCTCGAAGACGCCGTTCAGATCGGTCTCACTGAATTTGATCTGGCCGATTTCCGCAAAGGTGCGGAGGGAATCCGCCGGCTGGTCCGTCAACGTCAGTTCCCTGCAGCGGGCGCACCGCCGCCGAAGGCGACCGTGCGGGGGTGGGCGTCTTACTGCCCGGGAGTAGCTGAAACTCACGGACCCGCGCCGCTGCTTGACGCTGGTACACCGGCCAATGATTCCTGCGACCGGTCGCAGGATCGTCATGTTACTCGGCGGCGATTAGGCGGATGTTCCTGGATCAAGCGTGGCGGTCACCATCGCCGGCCGGATACCACCTGGGCGGCGGCCTGGGTCAGCGTCGACCCGGTCTGCGCGGCCCGAACGCAAAGCGACGAATACGCCCCCGCCAGGTCCTTGGCGGTGAGTGCCATGACGACGCCGATGGCCTGTTGCACCACCGCCCGCACGGCGAAGGCGTCGTTGAGGCCGCCGACCAGCTCACCGGCCCCGCGGTCGAGGTCGTCCGGGCACTCCCACGCCACCAGGGTCGCGTTGTAGACCGAGAGGACCGCCGCGGAGAGCTCCCGCATGGCCGCCGCGTCCCGGCCGTAGAGATTGAGGGAGGCGATCGGCGTCCCCCGCCCGGCGAACAGGGGAATCGACAGCGAGGCGCGGAGTCCGATCTCGACGGCGGTCTCGCGGAATCCGGGCCAGGTCATCACCGCGGAGATGTCCTCGACCAGCATCGGCTCGCCGCTGTCGAGCGCGGCCACGCACGGGCCGCCGTCGGCGTACTGCGCCTGGTCGACGGCGCCGGCCAGCTCGCTGCTGGCCGCCACGGTGGTGTAGCCGCCGCTGAGCCGGCCGGTCACCGACGCATAGCTGACGGCGGCGATCCGGTCGGCGGACAGCTGCGCGATGGCGATCAGGCTCCGGGGCACGGCGGGGTCCGCGTCCGGCGTGCCGGCCAGGCCGATCAGGCGGTCGTGCAGCAGGTCGCCCGGGGCTCGATGCGACGGCATCGGTGGCGGCACTATCCCGGTCCGCCGCGCTCGTTCGCGGGGCGGGACCGATCGGAACCCGGTATCCGGAAATGACGAATTGCCATGGGCGTGCTGCTTCCATCGACAACTACTGCGGGGGACGCGGCTTGACCCGTAGAAAAAAATACTGGGTGACGGCCGGAGATTCCAGACGACGCGCGAACGAGGGCAGCGGCCGGACCCCACCAGAGGCACATGATCGCGAATCGGCTTAGCTGGCGGTAGCCGTTCGCCCGTCCCGAGACGAGCGGCCGGCAAGGGTGCGCCGGTCCAGCAGAGCGGCCGGCGCGCCCGCCTAAACCTGATCGTCCATTCGGAGGATCAGGTTTAGGCCGGTGATCTCCAGAACCCGCGCCGTGAAGCCGTGCACCCCGCGAACCGAGAACGCGCCGCGGGCGTGAGCAGCATGAACGTGCGCGATGGCGAGAACGTTGGCGCCGTCGGCACCGAAGAAGCCGACGCCGCGCAGGTCGCAGCAGACCCGCGGCGTGACGTCGATCGCCTCGGCCAGGGCGACGAGCAGCATCGGCGCCGTTTCGGCGTCGACGTCGCCGGAGACCTCCACCACCGGAATCGGGCCACCCAGGACCTGATTGATCGTCAGGGCGGTGCCGCGGGTGGACGCCGGGGGATTCGGCCGGTGGCACGGACATCCTCGAGATGAATACAGGCGGTGCCCCGCCACTGCCCTACGCAGACGTGAATATGGCATCTGCCCACCCCAATCCGACACAGGGATTCGGTGGGCACAGCGGCTTGACCCGCGCCCAAGCATACGGCAGTTCGGACCGGCCGAACCAGTTTCCGCACGGGGAATGCGCGGCGTCAGGGCCGGCCCTGGCTCGCCTGAGCAACCAGGGCGGCGGCGACCTCGCGGAGTTTGCGGTTGGAGTCCTGCGACAGCTTGCTCAGGACAAGGAAAGCCTCATCGGCGCAGCAGCGCCGCTCGGCCATGATGATGCCCTTCGCCTGTTCGATGACCGCGCGGCTCTCCATGGCGGCCTGCATCTGCTGCGCGAGCGTCGCCGTCGCGTCGAAGACGTGCGCGTTGGCCAGCGCGACGGCCGCGTAGCCGGAGAACGTCTGCGCCAGCACGACCGCGTCCTCGTCGAAGGCGTCGACCTTCGTGGCGTACAGGTTGAGGGCACCGGTGACCTTGTCCTGCAAGGGCAGGCCGACCGAGAGCGAGCTGTTGATCCCCGCCCCGATCGCCTGGCGGATGTAGCCCGGCCAGCGCGTCTCCTGGGCCAGATCGGGAACCGACAGCGTGCTGGTGGTCGCCGCCGCCTGCAGGCAGGGGCCGCCGCCCTCCACGTACTGCCGTTCGTCGAGGCGGAGCGCGACGTCCCCGGTGAACGCCGCGGTGTACGCGTTCCTGCCGCGTACCAGGGTCACCGACGCCTCGCTCACGCCGGTGAGGGTCTGCTTGGACAGCTCAGCGATCCTGCGCAGAACGCCGTCGAGGTCCGTGTCGTTGAGCTTGATGCGGCCGAGTTCTGCGAACGCACTGAACGGGTTGAGCGGCTCCTGTGGTTTCACCGAAGGATCCCTTGGGTACGGCGCGACCACCCGGAGATCCACGTGGATCCCGAGTGGTGCGCGGGTCACTGCAGGATCTCCAGCCCAGGCTGGGAGGTCCGGGACCCGCGCCGCTCGTGACGCTGGACTCGTCGATGCAATTCGGGGCATCGGCCACAGACTGTGAGTTTAGCCCCGATCGGGCGGCGCGGCCCCGTGGCGCGGGCCCCGAAATGCGGAGCCGGAGGCCGCCACCGCCGGCTCGTCGCGCGATTCGCTCAAGAAGGGGTCACGCCGGCCGATCTGGTTCCGTTGCTCACCCCCTGCGAAAGGCGACTGAATGCTGGCTCTGGTGGTCGACGACTCGAGCACGATGCGCCAAATCCTGGGGCGCATCGTCGGCGGGCTGGGTTTCGCCTCGTACGAGGCCGGCAACGGCCAGGAGGCCCTTGACCTGCTGGTGGAGATTCCCACGGTGCCGGACGTCGCGCTGATCGACTGGAACATGCCGGTGATGGACGGCCTTCAGCTGATCCGCCACGTCCGCAAGATCCCCGCGCTGCGGGACATGTGCATGATGATGGTCACGACCGAGTCCGAGCACAGTCAGATGGTGCGCGCGCTCGCGGCCGGCGCGCACGAGTACGTCCTCAAGCCCTTCACCCCGGAGATCATCCGGGCGAAGCTGGCCTACCTCGGCCTGGTCGCACCCGCGGCCGCGTAACGGCCCGCGGCGGTCAGCTCTTGACCGCCGCGATGACCATGGACGGAATCCAGAGCAGGGCGTACACCCCGATCATCACCGCCGCCGACGATCCCGGCGCGTGTCGATAGACCCCCAGGTAAGTGGCGGTTAGCGCCAGTAGCGTCACCAGGTTGAGCGCCCTGATGCGCCGCGCGGACTTGACCGCGACGCCGCCCTTCTTCCGGTTGGTCTTCGGGGTGACGAACCAGGTCTGCGCCAGGTCCCGGAAGCCCTTGATGTTCGCGATCGCGTACGTGTGCACCACCGACAGGGCGATCCAGCAGGCGGCCGGAAGGTAGGCCAGGCTCGCCCACTCGCGCTTCTTCAGCACGGTCACCAGGAGCGGCGCGACGCCGCTGAACAGGGTCGACAGCATCGCGAGCGGCAGCACGTACCCGACGAGGCGCAGCACCGCCGGCTCGGCGACGGAGCGTCCCGCGGCGGCGCCGACGGTGACGAGCGCGACCACCAGCAGGCTCCACACCGCGGCAAGCTCGATGCCCAGCGCGGCCGTGTAGTAGGCGTTCTGCCGCAGCAGGCTCAGCTTGGTGCGCAGGTCCAGCCCGGAGCGCAGGACGGGCAGGAAGTACTCCTTGAAGGTACGGGCGGAGCCGATCGCCCACCGCTCCTGCTGGCGGCGGAAGGCCTTGTAGTTCGGCGGCACCTCGCCGACGTTGGCGACGTCCTCGAGGTAGACCCCCCGGTAGCCGGCCAGGTAGAACCGGTTCGACAGGTCGATGTCCTCGGTGAGATGCCCGGCGTGGAAGCCGCCGACGGCGTAGAGCGCCTTCAGGTTGAACATGGCGCAGCAGCCCGAGAACAGCACCATGTGGCCCAGCCGTTGCCGCCCCGGCAGGTCGGACAGATAGCAGGCCTCCTCGTTGATGGCGAGGCAGCGCTGGAAGTGGTCGGTGCGGCCGAAGTGGTACAGGCGCTTGGTCTGCACGTAGCCGATGGCGGGATCGACCTCGATCGTCTCCAGGCAGCGCTCGATCGCGTCGGTCTGCGGGCGCCAGTCCGCGTCCAGCAGGTACATGTGGGTGAAGCCGCGCTCCTGGAGATAGCCCTCCAGGGTCTTCAGGTTGCCCGCCTTGAAACCGACGTTGTCCGCGCGGTGGAAGACCACGAAGCCGTCGGACTCCCACAGCTCGACGTCCGTGCCGGCGTACCTGGCGCTCGCCCTGCGGACGCAGCCGCGGTCGGTGGCGAGCCGGCGCAGGATCGCGATCGTCTCCGGGTCCTTCGAGTCGTCACCCACGATGATGGTCTTGTTCCCGTACGACATTCGCTCACACGCCGCAACGGTGTCGGCGATGACCTCGCGTTCGTTGAACGACACGATGACGACGGCGACATGGCCGTCGGGCAGGGGGCTCACCGTTGGTGGGCGCCGCCGGGACAGCGCGGCGAACGCGTACACGTAGTTGTATACGGCGAAGAACCCGAAATACAGCAGCAGCAGGGCAGGCACGGTCAGTAACAGCACGTCGATCAGCACGTGCTGCGACGGTACGGGGAAAGGTTTACGGGTTTGTGTCGCGGTGACGACCTTTGACCATTTCTCGTCATCCCGGCCGGCCGGTCGTTAGGGGGCGGCCAGGGGATGTCCCCCTGCCGGTGCCGGTGATCCTGTTCCTACAGTAGGGGGATGGCACCGGCGCGATCCCTACACGAGATCATCGCGGGGTTGGCCGGCGACGCCGGGACCCCGGGCGACCTCGCGGCCGTGCTGCGTGCCGGCGGGCATCCCGACCTCCCGGAGGACCTCCTCGCCGAGGCGGTGGTCAGCTTCGCCGGCACCGCACCGGCCGAGGTCGCCGAGCACCTTGCCCCGTTCGTCATGGCGCACGGTCCGATCGCCGACGACGACACCGCGGCGGGCGAGATCGGCGCTCTGCCCGGCCTGCTCGCCACCGTTCCCGCGGCGGAGCTCGACGACGATTCGGCGCCGGCGGTTCCGGAGATCGATTCGCCCTTCGGCGCCCACGACGCGGACGCGGCGCAGCAGCCGGACGTGGACGATGACGACGACGTCGACGACGTGCCCGCGGAGTCCGGGTGGGCACCGCTGGACCCGGCGTTCGGTTTCGGCCATGACCCCACGGCGACACCGCTCGACGACGACGCGACCGACGCCTTCGCAACGGAGCCGGATTCGGAGCCGGCGGGCTACGCCGATCCGCACGATCTGCCGGGGCACCTCGACCTGCCGTCGCCGGACGCCGACCTGTGGGACACGCCCGCGCTGCCCGGCGACTCTCCGGAGATCGACGACATCGACGACATCGACGGCGACTGAGGCCGGCCGGGTCGAAAACCCGGCCGGCCCCTTTCACGCGACGATCGACGCCGCCTGCTCCCGCAACTGCCGCAGGCGTTCCAGCTCGGCCTTCAGGTCGCGCAGCCGGCTCTCGCGCTCGGCGGTGGTGCGCTTGGCCGCCTCCGCCGCACCGGTCAGCGCCTTGGCGTTGGACTGGGCCAGCTCGTCGGCCAGGCCGCTGTAGTGGTCACGGAGCTGACGCTGAATCCGGCGCAGGGTGTCCCGGGAATCCTTGGTCATCACGAAGGTGACCTCGTCGCAGTAGCGCCGGATCGCGTTCCGGGCCTGATTCTGCCGATTCGCGCGCTGCCGCTTCTTCTCCTCGCGCAGACCCTTGCGGCCCATCACCAGGCCGATCCCGACGCCGATCGGGCCGAGGGCGATGCCGGCCAGCGTGCCGAGCATGGTGAACATGAGCGCCCCGCCGTAGGCGCTCTTGAGCGCCACCATCGCCTGCTTGCCGACCTTCATCTTGTCCAGCTCGATCCGGTGGTCCACCTGGGCGGTGCCGGCCAGCGGCACCGGATTGGCGATCGACACCTGGCGCAGCACCTGGCCCGCGGCCTCCCGGAAATGGGTGGCCACGTCGTCGCTGAGGCTGACCGCCCGGTCCCGGAGCATCATGTAGTTGGCCAGCAGCTCATGGGCGACCCGGGCCTGCAGCCAGCGCTCGGTCTCGTCCCAGGTGTCGGCCGGGTCGTTCTCCTCGATCTCCGCGTCGGCCTCCTCCACCAGCCGGCGGATCCGGCCGCGCAGGTCGTGGTCGATGTCGGAGCTGAGGTCGGCGATGCCGTCGCCGAGGGTCTGCTGCCACTTCGCCGCGGCGGTCTTGAGCGCCTCGACGCGCTTCTTCAGCCACGCGAGGTCGTCCATCACCTTGGCCGCGGCGGCCGGGTCGGCGAGCGCGGCCCGCTCGGCCTCGAACTGGCTCTCGATCTGCTCGCAGATCCCGACGACCGCCGCGCCCGCCTGTGCGGCGGCCCGGGTCGCGGCCCCGCCGGAGACCCGCTGGGAGACGAACTTGACCAGGTCCGGGAACCCGGACTCGACGTTGAGCTCCTTGTCGCCGCCGGCGACGGCGCGCAGCCGGAGATCGGACGAGACCGGGATGATCGGCAGCTCCCCCGCGCCGCACAGGTGTCCGGCGTTGAGGTCCCGGATCTTTCGCCAGTACGGATAGAAGTCGGTCTTGGTGAGCACGCAGACCGCCGTCGAGCACACCTCGCGCGCCTGGCGCAGGAACTCCAGCTCGCTGCGCGTGAGCTCCTGCGCCGCGTCGGTGACGAACAGCAGCGCGTCGGCCATGGACGCCGCGGTCAGGCTGGCCGCAGAGTGCACCGAGCCGAGCCCTCCGACGCCCGGGGTGTCGACGATGACCAGGCCGCTGGAGAGCAGTTGGCGCGGAAGCCGGACCTCCACGCCGGTGACGCCCTCCACCGCGCCCCCGGTCTCCTTCTCCAGGACGTACTCCCGCAGCCGGTCGACCGGCACCGACTCGCGCCGGGGCGGAACCTCGTCGTGCAGCACCTGCGCGGACGGCTCCTTGCCGTAACGCACGTAGGTCGGCAGGGCGGTGGCGACGTCGTCGTTCACCGGGCAGACCTTGGTGCCGACCAGCGCGTTCACGAGCGAGCTCTTGCCCTGCTTGAACTCACCGACGACAACGATGTGCACCACCGGGTCGGCCAGGCTCGCGCGGACGGCGGCGAGCCGTTCGCCGAGGTCCGGGCGGTCGTAGGCCGCGCAGGCGCGCAGCGCGAGGTCGACGACCTCGGTCGCCCGCCGCAGCGTGCCGTCGGCGTCGGGTGGTGCCGTGTTTGCGGTCAACGTCGTTCCTCCACGTCACGGTAGGTTACGGCGGACTGGAGCCGGCCCGGCCATCGGCCGGGCGCGAGCCGGGCGTGGCGGGTACACCGACCCCCCACGCCCGCCGTTCTCCTCCGGTATGACCCCGGTCCGAGGATCAGGAGTCGATGCTTGCGTCGTCGTCGCTGTTGTCGTTGAACGAGTCGTTCGTCGACTGGTCGTTGAGCGAGTCGTTCGTCGACTGGTCGTTGAACGAGTCCTCGTTGTTGAAAGAGTCGTCCGTGGACTGGTCGTTGAACGAGTCGTTGGTCGACTGGTCGTTGAAGGAGTCGTTCGTCGACTGGTCGTTGAACGAGTCCTGCGTCGTGGTCGCGTCGCCGTCCGCGGACAGGGACGAGTCCTCCACCTGGGAGTCGGTGACGTTCTGCTGGCTGCCCCCGCCGAAGTTGAGGTTGATCGGGCCCACCGCGCCGCCGTCGCCACCGGCGGCGTTGCCGCCGACACCGCTGCCGCCCGCGGCGCTTCCGCCGACCGCGGTGCCGCCCGCGCCACCGGCGCCGCCGTCGCCGCCCTGGCCCGCGCCGAAGCCCTCGCCGCTGCCGCGGATCCCGACGCCGACCCCGGCACCGACCCCGGCGCCGACCGCGCCGTCGCCGCCGCTTCCGCCCCCGGCGTCGGCGCCGCCGCCGAATCCGCCGGAGCCGCCGGTGCCGGCGGCGTTGCCGCCCGCCGCGCCGCTGGTGTCGATGTCGAACTGGGCGGCCTGGTTGCCGTCGCCGACGACGGCCTTGTCCACGTCGTCGCCGACGATGCCGAAGTTGTCGCCCAGCAGCACCTTCTCGGCGTCGCCGCCGGCCTGCACGCCGGAGTTGACGCCGGTGTTGACGGCCCCGGTGATGTCGTCGCCCGCGGTCACCGCGTTGTCGCCGGTGTTGCCGACCACGTCGCCGGTGCCCGAGTTGCCGAGGAACGCGCCGTCTCCGGTCGCGCCGAGCACGTCGCCGCTGCCGGTGCCGACCACGGCGCCGTCGCCCGCGGTGACCTTGTCGCCCTCGACGAGCTCCGCCGACGAGTTGTCGCCGGTGGCGGCGACCGCGTCGTCTCCCGCGGCCACCGAGCCGCCGGTCGCGGCGACCTGGTCCCCGTCGCCCTGCTGCGCCACCGCGCCGTCGCCGGTGGCGGCGTTGACGTCGCCGTCGCCGATGGCGCCGACGTTGCCGTCGCCCGACTGGTTGAGGTTCGTGTTGTCGACGTCGATGTCGCCGAGAACCGCGCCGTCGACGTCCACGTCCACCGAGTTGTCGACGGAGTCGTCGATGTCGACGGAGTTGTCGATGAAGTTCCGCGAGTTGTCGACGAAGTTCTGGGTGGTGAAGGTCTGCGCGACCTGGGTGACCTGCTGCACCGTCTGCGCGGCCGGCGCCGAGTGGGCACCCCCGCCGCCGCCGCCGCTGCCGCCGCTGCCGCCGCCGCTGAAGCCACCGCCGCTACCACCGCCGCTGTAGGAACCGCCACCGCTGTAACCGCCACCCGAGTGGCTGTCGTTGCTGCCGTAGGCGGCGTCCGAGACGATCTGGTTGATGTCGACCGAGCCGAGCGTCTGGGCGTCGATGTCGTTGGCGGCGAAGGCGCCGGCCGGGTCGGCGAGGAACTTCGCGGTCTCCGCGTCGCTGCTGAACACCTTGCCGAACAGCGCCCGGATCTGCTCGATGATCAACGGGGTAACTTCGATTGCGGCCATGACTTCTCTCCTGTGTTCAGGCCCGCCTCGGTGGTCGGACAAGTGCAAGCGTGCCGGTCGGCACCGATGCCGGGCATCGGGGCTATCCCCCTAGCCGGCGCAGGGGGATAGGGGATGCGCCCGGCGGCTAGGTCTCCGCCGGGAGACGGCTGCGCAGCCCGGCGATCATCTCGGCCCGGTTGCCGGCGCCGAGCTTGGTCCGGATCCGGGCCACGTGGTGCTCCACCGTCTTCGGCGACAGGTAGAGCTGCGATCCGATCTCGCGGTGGGTGCGGCCCGCCAGCACCAGCCGGGCCACCTCCACCTCCCGGTCGGAGAGGCCGCCCCGGCCCGCGTCCTGCGGCGACTCGTCCGCCGCCGGGTCCGCGCGGGTCAGCTCGCGGGCCCGCTCCAGCAGCCGGCGCGCGGC
>NZ_JBEZXZ010000233.1:0-12873 GCF_040638275.1 Actinoplanes sp. NPDC026623
CCCGCTTCGCGGCGAGCTGCACGACGGCCTGCAGGTAGCCCAGCGGCATGCCGGTGTCGTAGCGGTGGTCTGTCCCGCTGGTCGGCAAGCCTGATCCGGCGCTCCCGGGCCGCGGCCGCCACCCGGGCCCGCCGGGTCACCGCCGCCTCGAACTCGTCGCGGGCGGCCGCGAAGGCGCTCTCCGCCACGCCGAGGGCGTGCGACAGCGCCGCCCGGACCTCGACGACCTGTTGCGCCCTGCTGTCAGGCATCGACACCACGGGGCGGCAGCGGTTCGGGTGCGGCCGGGTCGAGCGTCGCCGGATCCCGCCCCAGCCGGGCCAGCAGGACCCCGGTCAGCACGCTGGCGGTGACCGCGGAGTCGGCCGGGTGCGCCTGGGCCTGCGCGGCGGGCGGCGGCGTCCGGCAGATCCGGGCCAGCAGATTGTCGAGGACGTCGGGCGGGGTGCCGGGCAGCAGCGACCGCACCCGGCCGCCGGCGGCGCTGCGCAGCCGCGGCAGGTCGTCGGGCCCCGGCTCGTGACCGAGCAGGTCACCGGCCAGGCGGTGCAGCACGGGCGGGGTCACCGCGGAGAGGCCGAGCCCGGTGGCGGCGTTGACGCCGTGCAGGTCGCGGCCGAGCCGGGCGCGGTCGCCGGAGCGCACCCCGGCGGCGACCCGGCGCAGCAGCTCGGCGGTGTCGGCCGGCCGCTCGCGCGGCGTGCCGTCGGCCCGTGGCGGGGGCGGGGCCTCGCCGGTGAGCTTCTCGACCCGCTCGCGCCACCAGGGGCCGAGCCGCTCCGGCGGCGGCGCGTGCTCCTGCTGGCGGGCGGCGGGCTGCTCGTCCTCGCGGAGGCCGGCCTTCCAGTCGCGGTCCGGTGACGCGCTCGCCTCGGCGGCGAGGCCGAGCTGGGCCAGGTATGCCGCGATGGCGTCCTGCGCCAGCCGCAGCGCGGCCGCGGCGTGCTCGGCGTGCTCGGTGGCGTTGCCGAGCTGCGGCACGCCGATCGGGTCGATCGAGGTCTGTCGCACCCAGTTCAGCAGCTCGGTGGCGCTGCGCAGCCGCTCCATCGCCACCGAGACGACGCCGGTCGGCAACTCGTCCGAGGTGGCGCGGAGCTGGGCGCCGAGTTCCTGCAGCAGGGACATCGCGTTACAGCGTCGCCGTGTAGTTCTGCGCCTGCTCGACCGCGAGCAGGGTGGCGCCGAGGCACTCCTCGAGCTGCTGGTCGGCCTGCGACAGGGAGGCATGCACGGCGCCGACGGCGTCGTTGGCGCTGCCGTCGAGCGCGGAGGCCAGGCTCTGCTGGGCCTCCCCGAGCTTCTCCCGGGCCGCCTGGATCGCCGCTTGGCTCTCCGTGACCTGTTGGAGCGCGGCATCCACGGCCGCTCTGACCTCGGCGACGCTGGCCACTCGTGCAGCCTCCTGCGGTATAGGTGCGGCGTTAGGACCTCAGAATAGTCGTCCCTGATGCGATGGTCGTGCCCGCACGCCCCTTTCGTGAATCCGGGCCGCCGCGCTCACCTCGGCACGCTGCCGGGGCCGCGTACCTCGGCGCCCAGGGCGGTCACCCGGTCGCGCAGGCCGCGGTCGGCGGTCACCACGACCAGCCGGCGGCCGCGGCCCTCCCGGGCCACGAGATCCACTATCGCGTCGTCGCCGGATCCGGTCGCGCGCTCCAGCCGTACCCCGTCGACGGCCGGGATGTCCCGGGCCCTGCCCTCCACGACCAGCACGACCTCGACGGGCCCCGGGAGGTCCGGCAGGCCGGCGGCGTTGACCGGGAGCAGGGCGTCACGCAGCCGGGCGTTGGCGCCGGCCCGGTCGCGCCACCAGCCGTCCGGATTGGAGCCGACGACGTTGGCGGCGTCGACGACCAGCAGCGGAACGGCCATGTGGACGAGCGTCTCACAATCCGATGAGCCGCCGGGCGTTACGCCGCCGTGAGCTGGGCGCCGCCGAGCTGCGGGTAGTCCTCGAGCCACTCGATGTAGAGGGGGTTGCGGGCGACGACCTCCGCGTACGCCTCGCCGGCCATGCCCATCAGGCGCGGCGCGACCCGGGCCGCCGGGCTGTCCGGGTGCCAGCCGAGCACCTGCCGCCAGCGCAGCGGCGCGCCCTGCAGGGGACGGTGGGTGAGCCCGGCCGGCGGCCGGAACGTCGGCTGGCACAGCGCGAGCGCGAGCCCGGATTCCACCATGTCGACGCAGCCGCGGATGTCGGTCTCCAGCATCCGCCGCGGAGTGAACCCGTTTCGCGCGCAGGCCGCGGCGAAGCAGTCGCCGAAGCAGCCGTCCCCGGTGCCGGCGACCCACTGCTCGTCGGCGAGCTCGGCGAGGTCGACCTCGACGCCCTTGGCCGCCGGGTGGTCGTCGGGCATCAGCACGCAGACCCCGTCGATGGCGATGGTCTGCCACACCAGGCCGTAGTCCGCCGAGGGGATGGCGTCGCCGCAGACGCCGACCTGTGCGTAGTCCAGCTTGCCGGCGAGGACCATGGTGGCCAGCTCGTCGACGTAGTAGGAGGCGTGGGTGGTGATCTGGGCCTCGGGCTGGGCCTCGGAGAGCCGGTGCACCATGCCGCCGATGACCGGTCCGCCGATCGCGCCGATCCGGTAGCGGGTCATGACGTTCTCGTCGGTGCCGGACCCGGCGAGCCGGGCCGCCTCGTCCTGCAGGCCCTTCATCGCGGGCAGCAGCACCCGGGCCCGGGACAGCACGAGCTCGCCGAGCGCCGTCGGCCGGGCGCCACGACGATCACGATCGAAGAGCGGGCCGCCCAGAGTCCGCTCGATGCGTTGCAGCTGTGCGGTCAGAGCCGGCTGGGCGAGGCCCAGCAGCGATGCCGCCTTCGTCACGCTGCCCGTCTCCGCGATGGCACAGACCACCTTGAGATGCCGCAGCTCCAGGTTCATAGCGTGACGGTAGGACGTTCGCGGGATATCGGCTAGACCTTCGGCCATGCAAAGATCCTCCACTTGTGACAAATGGGTTAACCAAAAGGACAGATCCAGCTAAGCCGTACGCTGGTCCGGGCACAGATCGTCGATGATCTATGCACTATGAGTGAAAACTCCGTCCACTTTGTACTTTGTTCACAAATCGCGGGAGTGGGTGGTCCGCCGGCCCACGACATCGCGGACCTTGTCGGCCAGCGCCACCGCCGGATCGACGATCTTGTTCCACGGCGGCGTCGCCGGGGTGCCCGGGTGCGGGCGGGTCGGCGCAGCCTCCTCCGCGAGCTCCACCCGGTTGCCGAGCCGGATCAGCTCCTCCACCGAAGCCATCCGCTGCAGCAGCGGCAGCAGCTCGGCATCCGCCGCGCCCGCGTGCCGCAGCACCCGGCGGCGGACATCGCCGGCGCGGGCCGCCCGGTTGCCGTCGTCCGCGGCCTCCAGGAGCAACAGCGCCTCCAGCAACGCCCGGTCCTCGGCGATCTCCCGGTCCACCAGCGCATAGCCGTCCGGCACCGCCGCCCGTACGGCCGGATACAGGTACTGCTCCTCAGCGGAGAGATGCCGCGACAGCTCGGCGCCGACGACCTGGGCGACCGAACGGCGCCGGTCCGGCTCCGTGCCGTCGTCGACCAGCTCGTCGCAGAGGGCGATCAGCTCGCGGTGCTCCCGGCAGATGACATCGATGACATTGGGGCCGGTCGTCTCGCCGCCCACGGGCGGCAGCGGCGGAAGATGTAAGGACACGGCCGGCCAATACCCGAACCCGATCTCCCGCCAAACGTCGCCCGGGGCCAACTGGTAAGAAGAGCGCATGGAACCTGTCTCCGCCGCCGAAGAGGTCGTCGAACTCTGCCGCGACCTGCTCCGGATCGACACCACCAACACCGGAGACCCGCGTACGACCGTGGGCGAGCGGGTCGCCGCGGAGTACGTCGCCGGCAAGCTCACCGAGGTCGGCATCGAGGTCGAACTGCACGAGTCCGCGCCGACCCGGGCCAACCTGGTCGCCCGGATCCCCGGCGCCGACCGCACCCGCGGCGCGCTGCTCGTGCACGGGCACCTCGACGTGGTGCCCGCCGACGCCAGTGAATGGTCGGTGCCGCCCTTCTCCGGCGAGGAGAAGGACGGCTACCTCTGGGGCCGCGGCGCGATCGACATGAAGGACTTCGACGCGATGGTGCTCGCCGTCGTCCGCGGCTGGCAGCGCACCGGCTACGTGCCGCCCCGCGACATCGTCCTCGCATACACCGCCGACGAGGAGGCGGGCATGGAGTACGGCTCGCAGTACCTCGTCCGCGAGCACGCCGGGCTCTTCGAGGGCTGCACCGAGGCGATCGGCGAGGTCGGCGGCTTCTCCTACACGATCAACGACGACTTGCGCCTCTACCTGGTCGAAACCGCCGAGAAGGGCATCGACTGGCTGCGCCTGCACGCCAAGGGTCGGCCCGGACACGGCTCGTTCGTGCACGACGACAACGCCGTCACCGCGCTCGCCGAGGCCGTCGCCGCCGTCGGCCGGCACCGGTTCCCCATGGTCATCACCCCGACCGTGCGCTCGTTCCTCGAGCAGGTCTCCGAGGCGCTCGGCATCGACCTCGACCCCGACGAGCCGGAACTGGCCATCTCCAAGCTCGGGCCCATCGCCAACGTGATCGGCGCGACCGTGCGCAACACGGCCAACCCGACCCGGCTCGAGGCCGGCTACAAGGACAACGTCATCCCGAGCAAGGCATCGGCCACCATCGACTGCCGCACCCTGCCCGGCCAGGCCGAGATCTTCCTCGAGCAGCTGCGCGACGTCATCGGCCCCGACATCGAGATCGAGCACATCTCGCGGCAGGGCGCCCTGGAGACCGGCTTCGACGGCGCCCTCGTCGAGGCGATGGGCGCGGCCCTGCGCGCCGAGGACCCGGGCGCCCGCACCGTGCCCTACATGCTCTCCGGCGGCACCGACGCCAAGGCCTTCAGCACGCTGGGCATCCGCTGCTTCGGCTTCGCGCCGCTCAAGCTGCCCGCCGACCTGAACTTCTCCGCCTTGTTCCACGGCGTGGACGAGCGGGTGCCCGTCGAAGGACTACAGTTCGGCGTGCGTGTGCTCGACCGACTGCTGCAGGCGAGCTGATGAGAGGACTTTTCACACCATGACCGACCAGTACGCGGAGCTCGACGCCGCTCTAGAGCGGGTCGTCGAGGCCGCGAAAGCCCACCTGGCGGCGGTCAAGGCCGCCCAGGGCCGGGTGGATGACGACGATGTGTGGCAGGCGTACGTCAACCTCAACAACACCTCCTTCGCCTACGACGAGCAGCTGCTCGAGGCGTTCGGCGAAGTGACGCCGTGGGATGTCGAGTCGATCGACCCGGACGAGGCCGACCAGCGCTTCGGCGGTCTCGTCGGCGGCCCGGAGGACGGCGACGCCGACCCGCACCCGCGGGTGATCTCGGTGCGCCAGCGCCGCGACTACCGGGTGCCCAGCGTCGCGGCCCTGCTGCGCGTCGCGGACGCCGCCCGCCGCAACCTGGTGCCGGCCGACGACGAGGCCGGCCCGATCGACTCGGTCGGCGAGGCCGTGCTCGAGCTGCTGCAGGCCGGCGACGGGTCGCTGTCCTCGCTCGACGTGCCGGAGCTGGAGCCGCTCGACGGCCTGCTCACGGTCAGCGAGGTGGCGGTGCCGCTCGACCTGGAGGCGTTCGCCGACGAGGACGGCGCGGGACCGTTCGCCCCCGGCACCGACGACCTGCTCGTCGGCCGCCTGGACGAACACCCCTACCTCTCCGACGAGGAAGACGACCACGCCGGTCACCAGCACTGAGTTGTTGGCCTCGCTTCGCTCGGCGGCAGTGCGCCTTTTACGTCGTTGTCGGGGGCACCGAAAATGACCACGGCAAAGGGCGCCTAGTCATTTTCGGCACCCCCGACAACGACGGCGCACTGCGACTTTGGTCCCGGTTAGAGCGGGTTGTGGGCGCGGCTGGGTCTTTGCTTGGGCGCGGCTGGGTCTTTGCTTGGGCGTGGATGGCGTTGGTTGTGGCCGGGTTGGGCGTGCTGTGGGTCGCTTGATCTGGCTGTGGTCGTCAGCGGGGCCCGCCCGGCGCTCGTCGGGCGGCCGGGGCGGCTGCGGCTGCGCTTCGACGGCGGACGGCGGGTTCGGGCATGAAGGGGCGCCCGCCTCGGGTTCGGGGCGGGCGCGGCTTTTCTGTTATATCGACAGACCCGGCTGCAGGGGGCCCTGCACCTTGCGGCGGAGCATCACCTGCCGGGTTCCGTCCCGGAAGAGCTGGACGCGGGCCAGCTCCCATCCCGAGAATTCCGCCTGGATCGCCAGCTGCGCCGCAGCGGTCAAGCGATCGACATTCGATGGCAACCGGAGCGGCGCGTACTCGTAGTCCATGGGTGCAAGAATGCCCCCGAACGAGGCTCGAGACAACTACTGACCAGCGGATATTCACTCCCAGCAACGACGGGGTAAAGCCTCGGATGCGTGTCCCTCCGGACCTGGCCTGGTCAAACTGGGCCCGGTCTGGAAGCCACTGCGCCGGTCCGCGGTCACGGTATGTGACCTTGCCTGTGGCCACGTTCTCGAACCGCTGAGCTGCCCGGTCCGCGCCGTCCCCCGGTGATCGATCCTCCGTCACCGGCGAAATCCGGCACCCCGGTCAGGTCATGCCGGCGTGGGCGGCGATGATCCGCCAGCCGTGCCGGTCGTCGCATATCCAGGTCCGGGTGTAGCGCATCTGTGCCTTGAACGGCGCGCCGGCGATCGTGCCCTCCAGCACGCCGAGGAACCACGTGACACCCGTTTCCCCGGCCACCAGCACCGTCAGCTCCTGCTCGCGGATGCTCGTGATCACCTGCTTGCCGGTGCGATGGACCTGCAGGTCGTCCTGCTTGGTGTAGCGGTTGCCGTCGGGACCGGTGAAGATGAGCCGCTCGTCGAGCAGCAGGTCGAGCGATGCGACGTCCGATGCCAGCTGGGCGGCCTGCAGCCGTCGTTCCGCCCGGCGTAGCTCCTCGGCCCGGACCTCATCCTCCATCGCGTCCTCCACTCGATCGCCGCGCCCGGCAATTCGATCCTACGGACGCTCGCGCACCCAGGCCCGGGAGGCAGGTCCTCCAGCAGGCACAGGCGTCTAATATTCGCCCGGACCCGGCATGTCTGCGGTCCCCGGGCCGGTCAGGCCCTCTCTTTCGGGGTAGCCGACCTGCACCGAGGACACGTCGTCCAGGGCGCCGGCGATCTCGGCCGGCAGGGTGAGCTCGTCGCTCATCAGCGCACCCTGCAACTGGCCCGCCGTCCGCGCGCCCAGGATCGGCGCCACCACGCCCGGCCGGTCGCGGATCCAGGCCAGCGCCACCTCGACCGGCGAGACCCCCAGCCCGCCGGCGGCGATCACCACGGCCTCGACGATGCTCGAGCTGCGCGGCTCCAGGTACGTCTGCACGAACGGCGCCAGGTGATCGGTGGCGGCCCGCGAGTCCAGCGGGCGGCCGTTACGGTATTTGCCCGTCAGCACGCCGCGGCCCAGCGGCGACCACGGCAGCACGCCGATGCCCAGCGCCGCCGCGGCCGGCAGCACCTCGCGTTCGATGCCGCGTTCCAGCAGCGAATATTCCATCTGCGTCGCGACGATCGGGGCGCGGGCCGGGAACGCCTGCTGCCAGGCGGCGGCCCGGGCGGTCTGCCAGCCGGCGAAGTTGGACACCCCCACGTAGCGGACCCGGCCGCTGTCGACCGCATGATCCAGCGCGGACAGGGTCTCCTCGAGCGGCGTCTGGGGGTCATAGCCGTGCACCTGCCACAGGTCGACATAGTCGGTGCCCAGCCGGCGCAGCGACGCGTCCAGGCTGCGCAGCAGGTGCCCCCGGGAGCTGTCCCGGCGGCGGAAGCCGTACCGGCCGAGGCCGGCCTTCGTGGCGATCAGCACCTCGTCGCGGGGCACCAGGTGGTCGATCAGGGAGCCGATGACGGCCTCGGCGTCGCCGTCGCCGTACACGTCGGCGGTGTCGATCAGGGTGCCGCCGGCCTCCAGATAGAGCTTGAGCTGGTCGGCCGCGTCGTCGGGGTCGGTGTCGCGGCCCCAGGTCATGGTGCCGAGAGCGAGCCGGGAGACCGCCAGCCCGCTTCGGCCGAGCGGTCGTTGTTGCATGGGTGAACCCTATTCAGCCCCGGGCACCCGCGAAATGCTCGTGACAGCTCAATAGGGCCGCGAAGCGTCGGGTAGGCGACCCAACTCACCGAAGATCACGCAACGTGTTCGCCTAGGCTTCGTTACGCGGAGCATCGGCGCTTCCGCGGCAGAACCGGGAGGACCTGTGCGGCTCGGACTCAATCTCGGATATCAGAATGCGGGAAGCACCCCCGCCAACCACCTGGCGATGGCGCAGGAGGCGGACCGGCTCGGCTACGCGGTGGTGTGGGCGGCGGAGGCGTACGGCTCGGACAGCCCGAGCATGCTCGCCTGGATCGCCGGGCAGACCCGGTCGATCGACGTCGGCGCGGCCGTGATGCAGATCCCGGCCCGCAGCCCCGCGATGACCGCGATGACCGCCGCCACGATCGACACCCTCTCCGGCGGCCGGTTCCGGCTCGGCCTGGGCGTCTCCGGGCCGCAGGTCTCCGAGGGCTGGCACGGGGTGCGGTTCGCCAAGCCGCTGGCCCGCACCCGGGAGTATGTCGACATCGTCAAGCTGGCGATCGCCCGCAAGCCGGTGGCCTACGACGGCGAGCACTACACGCTGCCGCTGCCCGACGGACCCGGCAAGGCGCTGCGGCTGGGCTTCCACCCGCCGCGTGAGTCCGTACCCATCTATCTCGCGGCCGTGGGACCGAAGAACCTGGAGCTGGCCGGCGAGATCTCCGACGGCTGGCTGGCGATCTTCTTCGCCCCGGACGCGGCGGGGGACTCGCTGCGGCACATCGAGCACGGCCGGGCCAAGATCGGCGCGGGCCTGGCCGGTTTCGACGTGTCGCCCACGGTGCCGGTGGTGATCGGCGACGACGTCGCGGCGGCCTGCGACGCGATCCGGCCCTACGCCGCGCTGTACGTCGGCGGCATGGGCAGCCGCGAGCAGAACTTCTACAACAAGCTCGCCGTCCGGATGGGCTACCCGGACGAGGCCCGGCAGATCCAGGACCTCTACCTGGACCGCAAGATCCGCGACGCCGCCGCGGCCGTGCCGCAGGAGTTCATCACCCGCACGTCGATGGTCGGCAACCGGGCGCAGATCACCGACCGGATCCGCGAGTACGCCGCCGCCGGCGTCGGCACGCTCTCCGTCAGCCCGTACGTGGGTGACCTGGAGAGCGGCATCGCCACCCTGCGCATCGTCGCGGAGGCCTTCGAGGCGTCGGGGGTGGCCGAGTAGCCGTGGCCACGGTACTGCTGCTCCGCCACGGGCGGACCAACGCGAACGCCTCCGGCGGCCTGGCCGGGCGGATGCCGGTCGAGCTCGACGACACCGGCCGCGGCCAGGCCCTGCGGGTCGGCGAGCGGCTGCGCAAGCTGCCGCTGGCGGCCGTCGTGACCAGCCCGCTGATCCGCTGCCGGCAGACGCTCGACCTGGCCCTGCCCGAGCTCGTCCCGGACATCGACGAGGGCCTGATCGAGTGCGGCTACGGCGACTGGGAGGGCCGCCCGCTCAAGGAGCTCGCGCAGGACCCGCTCTGGCCGGTCGTCCAGCAGCACCCCAGCGCCGTGGTCTTCCCCAACGGTGAGGCGATGGCCGCGATGTCGGCCCGCGCGGTGGCGGCGATCCGGCGCTGGGACGCCCGGGTGACCGCCGAGCACGGCTCGGACGCGCTCTGGCTGGCGTGCACCCACGGTGATGTGATCAAGGCCATCGTCGCGGACGCGATGGGGCTGCACCTGGACGAGTTCCAGCGCCTCGTCGCCGACCCCGCGTCGGTCAGCGTCATCCGCTACACACCCATGCGACCCTTCCTGGTACGCCTCAACGACACCGCCGACCTGTCGGCGCTGGTGCCGAAGCCGGCCGAGGGTGCGCTGCCGGAGTCCGACGCGGCCGTTGGCGGTGGCGCGGGCGGCGGCGCATGAATACGTCATGTGACCGTTGTGTTACCACAGCGTGTGCGTGCTTTGCGCCCTCGGCGAACCGCGGCGGCAGGCTGCGCAACCGCGCGCCCGGACGGCTAGGGTCGAAGCCATGACCGACTGCACCGAGCGAAGCGAGGGCCGGGAGGGCATGGCAAAGGTGGCCCAGTCATGACCGACTGCACCTCGCGAAGCGAGGGCCGGGAGGGCATGGCAGTGGTGACACAGCCATGACGCACCAGGTGCATGCCTTCGAGCCGCCCGAGCGGTTCGTCGCCGGGACGGTGGGCGAGCCGGGAGACCGCACGTTCTTCCTCCAGGCCCGCGGCGGCGGCCGGGTGGTCAGCGTGGCGCTGGAGAAGGTGCAGGTCTCGCTGCTCGCCGAGAAGCTCGAGGAGCTGCTCACCGAGGCCGGCCGCCGCTTCGGTGTCGACCTGCCCGAGGTTCCGGTGCTCGCGATCAACGACAACGAGCCGCTGGACACCCCGGTCGACGAGGAGTTCCGGGTCGGCACGCTCGGCCTGGCCTTCGACGTCGACACGACCACGGTGGTCATCGAGGCGATCGAGGCCGGCGAGAGCGACGCCGAGGTCGAGCTCGGCGACGACGACGATGACGACGGCCCGATCGACGACGATGACGATGATGACGAGCCCGACGACGACCTCGACCGGCTCCGGGTGCGGCTGACCCCGGAGGCGACCCGGGCGTTCATCGACCGGGCCCGCCGGGTGGTCGCCGCCGGCCGGCCGCCGTGCCCGCTCTGCGGCCAGCCGCTCGACCCGGCCGGCCACCTCTGCCCGCGGCACAACGGTTACCACCGGTGACGACGGGGCCCGCTTCCGTGCTCGCGGAGGATGACGCCCTCGAGTTGCTCAGCCGCGGCGCGATGGAGCTCGAGGGGCGCCTGGTCGAGGCCTCCAACACCACGCTGCGGGCCGAGATCACCCTGGACGGGCTGACCCGGCGCTGCGTCTACAAGCCGGTGCGCGGCGAGCGCCCGCTCTGGGACTTCCCCGACGGCACCCTGGCCGGGCGTGAGGTCTCCGCGTTCCTGGTCTCCCAGGCGACCGGCTGGGGGCTGGTGCCGCCGACGATCCTGCGCGACGGCCCGCTCGGCCCCGGCGCCTGCCAGCTCTGGATCGACGAGCCCGAGGACGCGGAGACGCTGATCGGCTTCATCCCGGCCTACGACGTGCCGGCCGGGTGGTTCGCGATCGCCTCGGCCCGCGACGAGATCGGCGACGCCTACGCGCTGGCGCACGCCGACGACCCGCGGCTGTCGCGGCTGGCGGTGCTGGACGCGGTCATCAACAACGCCGACCGCAAGGGCGGCCACGTGCTGTACGCCCCCGGCGGCCGCATCCACGGCGTCGACCACGGCGTCTGCTTCCACGTGGAGAACAAGCTCCGCACGGTGCTCTGGGGCTGGACGGGCAAGGCCATCCCGCCCGAATCGGTGGAGACGCTCGCCGTGCTGGCGGAGAAGCTCGACGGCGCCCTCGGCGCGGCGCTCGAGGAGCACCTGACCGTCACCGAGGTGCAGCAGGTCCGGCTGCGGGTGCGGCGCCTGCTGCGCGCGGCGCGCTTCCCGAAGCCGTCACAGGACTGGCCGGCCGTACCATGGCCGCCGGTCTGAGGCTTTACTCACGCGGGCCGGTTTCTGCCGGTGGGCCTGGATAGGCTTTTGACCATGGACGCATGGATGGGGCACGACGTGCCGACCCTGCCGGGGATCGCGACGCCGCCGGCGCTTTACGACTCGGCCCGCCGGTCGGTGCACCCCACGACGCCGGGTGCGACCGCGACGATGTATGTCTGCGGCATCACGCCCTACGACGCGACACACCTCGGCCATGCCGCCACGATGATCACCTTCGACCTGGTGCAGCGCGCCTGGCGTGACGCCGGCCTCGACGTGAGCTACGTGCAGAACGTCACCGACATCGACGACCCGCTGCTCGAGCGCGCGGCCCGCGACGGCGAGGACTGGGTGGTCCTGGCGATGCGCGAGACGGCCCTGTTCCGCGAGGACATGGAGGCGCTGCGGATGATCCCGCCGGCGCACTACGTCGGCGCCGTCGAGTCCATCCCGGCGATCGCCGCCCACGTGAGCCGGCTGGTCGACGAGGGCGCCGCATACCGGCTCGACGACGGCACCGGCGACGTCTACTTCGCGATTTCGGCGACGCCGTCGTTCGGCTACGAGTCCAACCTGTCCCGCGAGGAGATGCTGGTCCTGTCCGCCCAGCGCGGCGGCGACCCGGAGCGCCCCGGCAAGCGCGACGCGCTCGACCCGCTGCTGTGGCGCGGCGCCCGCGACGGCGAGCCGGCCTGGGACGGCGGCGACCTCGGCCCCGGCCGGCCCGGCTGGCACATCGAGTGCGCGACCATCGCGATCGGCCTGCTCGGCGAGACCATCGACGTGCAGGGCGGCGGCAACGACCTGCTCTACCCGCACCACGAGTGTTCGGCGGCGCACGCCGAGCTGCTCACCGGCGCGGCGCCGTTCGCCGCACACTACGTGCACGCCGGCATGATCGGCCTGGACGGCGAGAAGATGTCGAAGTCCAAGGGCAACCTGGTCTTCGTCTCCCGCCTGCGTGCCGACGGCGTCGACCCGATGGCGGTCCGCGTGGGCCTGCTCGCTGATCACTACCGCGCCGACCGCGAATGGACCGACGACGTGCTCAAGGCCGGCGAGCAGCGCCTGGCCCGCTGGCGCGAGGCGGCGGCGCTGCCGGCCGGCCCGTCCGGCGCCGAGCTGCTCGCCGCGGGCCCCGCGGCCCTGCACGACGACGTCCACGCCCCGGCGATGCTGGACCACGTCGACGCGAGGTCGGAGTCGGCGGGCGACGGGGTCGTCGTCGACCGCCTGGCTGCCGAC
>NZ_JBEZXZ010000234.1:0-12838 GCF_040638275.1 Actinoplanes sp. NPDC026623
GTGGCCCGCGGGTCGGCGTCGAGCAGCGTCACCGAGCGGGCCGCGAGGTCGGCGCGGATGAGCCCGCCCAGCGGATGCGCGCCGACGGCCGTGACCAGCGTGACCGTCGCGCCGAGCGCGGCCGCGGTGACCGCGGCGTTGGTGGCCGGGCCGCCCGCGGCGACGTCGGCGGCGAGCGCCTCGGCCTTCTCGTCCACGCCGGGCATTCGCTCGACGCGCTGCACGAGATCCACGGTGGCGAGGCCGACGCAGACGACGTGCATGCCGGGGCCGGGCTCAGTCGGCCAGTTCGGAGAAGAACACGCCGATGTTGCGGAACACCTCGGCGATGCCCTCCCCGATCCCCTTGGCGATGTCGGCCGCGGGCTGGGGGTTCGTGCCGATGTAGAAGATGACCAGAGCCAGCACGATCCAGCCGATGGCCTTCTTCATCGCACACCTCACCTCGGTCGCTCGGTCTTGATCTATGTGATCGTGGCACAGCCGCGCACGCTTGACGTGCAACTACCCGCGATCGTTCGGCGAAAGCGGCCAGCCGGGCAGCAGCCGGGCGGCGTTGTGCCAGCAGACCGCCCTCAGCCACTCGTCGCCGAGGCCGAGGCCGGCCAGCGAGTCGAGCTGATGTGCGTACGGGTAGGGGATGTTGGGGAAGTCGCTGCCCAGCAGGACCTTGCCGGCCAGGCCCAGGTCGCGCAGCCGGGGCAGCAGGGCGGGCGGGAACGGCGCGAACCCCGTGAAGAACTCGGTGAACGCCATGGTCGTGTCGAGCCCGACGTTCTCGTAGCGCTCGGCGAGGTCGAAGAAGCCGGCGTACTCGGGCGCGCCGAGGTGCGCGGTCAGCATGGTGAGGCGGGGGTGGCGCGCCAGCACGCCGCCGATCGGGCCGGGGCCGGTGAAGCCGCTCGCGACGGGGCCGGAGCCGGCGTGCACGACGACGGGCGTGCCGGCGTCGGCGAGCAGGCCCCACGCCTCGTCGAGCAGCTTGTCGCGGGGGTCGAAGCCGCCGACCTGCAGGTGCAGCTTGAAGATCCGGGCGCCGCGCTCGAGCGCCGCCCGCACGTCGCCGGCGGCGGACGGCTCGGGGAAGAACGTGGCGCTGGGCAGGCAGCCCGGCGTGCGCCCGGCGAAGTCCAGCGTCCAGGCGTTGAGGTCGGCGGCCATGCCGGGGCGGTGCGCGTACGCGAGCGCGCTGAAGGTCCGCACGCCGAGCCGGTCGAGTTCGGCGACCCGCTCGGCCTCGGTGCCGCGGTAGGTGATCGGCCAGGGGCGGCCGATCAGCGGTCCGGCCTCGTCGAAGTGTGCCCAGACCCGCCGCTGCATCCGCTCGGGCAGGAAATGGGTGTGCACGTCGGCCAGGCCCGGCAGGCCCAGCGCGGTCCAGAAGTCGGTCATCGTCCGATCATCGCCTACCGCACGATCTGGCAGTCGCTAGCTTTTGAGGGTTACTATCATTTCATGGCTACCTCCAAATCACGCTGGTGGGCGCTCGCCGCGCTCGCCCTCTGCACCCTCGCCGTCGGCCTGGACAGCACCGTGCTCAGCGTCGCCCTGCCCACCCTCGCCGGCGACCTGCACGCCACCACCGGCGACCTGCAATGGATCACCACCGCGTACCTGCTGGTCCTGGCCGCCGCGCTGCTGCCGGCCGGCATGCTCGGTGACCGCTTCGGCCGCAAGCGGATGCTGCACGGCGCGCTCGTCGTCTTCGGCGCCGCGTCGGTCGCCTGCGCGTACGCGGCCTCCACCGGTCAGCTGATCGCCGCCCGGGCCGGGCTGGGCCTCGGCGCCGCGGTGCTGATGCCGCTGAGCTCGGCCGTCCTCACGGTGCTCTTCGACGCCGGCGAGCGGCCCCGGGCCCTGACCGTCTGGGTGACGGCGAGCGCGCTGGGCATCCCGCTCGGACCCCTGGTCGGCGGCTGGCTGCTGGTCCACTTCTGGTGGGGGTCGGTCTTCCTGATCAACGTGCCGATCGTCGTCCTCGGCCTGGTCGCGGTCGCGCTGTGGGTGCCCGAGTCGCACGGCGACCGCGCCCGCCGCCTCGACCCCGCCGGGATCGCGCTCTCCGCCACGGGCCTGGTCGCCGTCACGTACGGGATCATCGAGGCCGGCGAGCGCGGCTGGACCGACCCGCGCTCGCTGCTCACCGCCGCCGGCGGCATCGCCCTCCTGATCGTCTTCGGCTGGTGGCAGCGCCGGGCGCCGGCGCCCCTGGTCGACCTGACGCTGTTCCGCTCCCGCGGTTTCACCTGGGGCGCGCTGATGTCCACCGTCGCCGGCTTCGGGATGTTCGGCATGCTCTTCGCGCTGCCGCAGTACTACCAGTCGATCGGCGGCCACGACGCCCTCGGCACCGGCCTGCGGCTGCTGCCGGTCATCGGCGGCCTGCTGATCGGGGCCCGGATCGCCGGCCGCATCGAGCCGCGGGCCGGCGCGAAGGCGCTCGTCACCGGCGGCCTCGCCCTGATGGCCGCCGGCCTCTTCGCCGGCGGGGCGACCGGCCCCGAGACCGGGTACGGCTACGTCGCGGCCTGGGTCACCGTCGCCGGCATCGGCCTCGGCCTCACCATGCCGCCCGCGATGAACGCGGCCCTCGGCGCGCTGTCCCCGCAGAGCAGCGGCGTCGGCTCCGGCCTCATCCAGGCGATGCGCCAGGTCGGCGCCGCGATCGGCGTGACCGTGCTCGGCACCGTGCTCAACGGCGTCTACCGCGACCAGGCCGACGTGAGCGGGCTGACCGCGCCCGCGGCCGGCGCCGTACGCGACAGCGTCACCGCCGGGGTGGCGGTCGCCGGCCGGCTCGGCGACCGGACCCTGCTGCACTCGGTGCAGGCGGCGTTCACCTCCGGAATGGACCGGGCGCTGCTGGTCGCCGGCGCGGTCGCGGTCTGCGGCGCCGTACTCTCGCTGATCTTCCTGCCGTCCCGGCCGCGGCCGTCCGATCACCGGATCGCGCCCCGGACGCCCGTCGGGCCGCCGGCGGCGGCAGAATCGGTGGCATGACGTCGTCCCTGCCGACCGGGTTACGCGAACGCAAGAAGGCCAAGACGCGGGCCGCGATCCGCGCCCACGCCATGCGGCTCTTCGAGGACCAGGGCTACGCCGCCACGACGGTCGATCAGATCGCCGAGGCGGCGGACGTCTCGCAGAGCACGTTCTTCCGGTACTTCCCCACCAAGGAGGAGGTCGTCCTCACCGACGACTACGACCCTCCGATGATCGCCGCGCTGCGGGCCCAGCCGCCGGAGGTGGGGCCGATCGAGGCCATCCGGCGCAGCATCCGGGCGATCTACGACCAGCTCACCCCCGACGAGTGGCATCAGGAACACCGCCGGCAGCTGCTGATCGAGAGCGTCCCCGAGCTGCGCGCGCGCAACGCCGAGCAGTACACCCAGATCGTCGGGCTGCTCGGCGCCGCGGTGGCCGAACGGGCCGGGCTGCCCGCCGACGACTTCTCCAGCCGGGTGCTCGCCGGCGCGGTGATCGGCGCGGCGCTGGCCGTCGTTCCGCACGGGCTCATCTCGGCGTCGGGCCCGGACTACCTCGACCGGTTCGAACGCGCCCTGTCCCTGGTCGAGGGCGGCTTCCCGCTCGGGCCCGGGCAGGCTTAGAAAGCGACGGCATCGGGTACGCCGTCGCGCATGACCCCGCACCCCGCGCTCGTTTCGGCCGCGGAAGCCATCACCTCCGCCGGCACCGTCCAACTCGTCCTCGCCGCGGTGCTCGGCATCGCGGTCGTCGTCCTGCTCATCGCCTGGGCCAAGTGGCATCCGTTCCTGGCCCTCATCCTCGGCGCGGCCGCGCTCGGGGTCACCGCGGGCGCCGCGCCCGGCGCCACCGTCACGTCGTTCACCACCGGAGTCGGCAGCACGGTCGGCAGCGTCGGGCTGCTGATCGCGCTCGGCTCGATGATCGGCGCGCTGCTGGCCGAGTCCGGCGGGGCGGACGCCATCGTCACCACGATGGTCCGTAAGGTCTCGGGTTCGGCGCTGCCCTGGGCCATGGCCGGCGTCGCCGCGCTCATCGGCCTGCCGCTGTTCTTCGAGGTCGGGGTCGTGCTGCTGGTGCCGATCGTGCTGCTCGCCGCGCAGCGCACCGGCGTGTCGCTACTCAAGATCGGCATACCGGCGCTGGCCGGCCTCTCCGTCCTGCACGGCCTGGTCCCGCCGCACCCCGGCCCGCTGGTCGCGATCTCCACCCTCAACGCGGACCTCGGCCTCACCCTCGCGTTCGGCCTGATCTGCGCCGTGCCGACCGTGATCGTCGCGGGCCCGCTCTTCGGCAACTTCATCGCCAAGCGGGTGCCGCTCGCCGCACCGCCCGCCCTGGTGCCCGCGGGAGCCGCCGCCGGCGCACCCGGCGCGGATGCGGAGATCCCGCCCGCCCGGCAGGGCCTCGGCGACCGCGACGACCCGGTCGAGGACGAGTTGCCGGCCGGCCGGCGCCGGCCGAGCGTGCTCGCCGCCGTGCTGACCATCCTGCTGCCGATCGTGCTCATGCTGGCCCGGGCCATCGGCGAGCTGACCCTGGACAAGGAGAACCGGCTGCGCACGGCGCTCGACGTCGCCGGCACCCCCGTGGTCGCGCTGCTCGCCGGCGTGCTCCTGGCGATGTGGACGCTCGGCAAGCGGGCCGGCTTCGACCGGGTGCAGACCTCGGCGGTCATCGGCGGCTCGCTGCCGCCGATCGCCGGCATCCTGCTCATCGTCGCGGCCGGCGGCGGCTTCAAGCAGGTGCTTGTCGACACGGGCGTCGGCAACGTGATCGCGGACGCGGCCACCGACGCCAACATGTCCGCGCTGCTGCTCGGCTACCTCGTCGCGGTCGGGATCCGGGTCGCCACCGGCTCGGCCACCGTCGCCACCATCAGCGCCGCCGGCATCGTCGCCCCGCTCGCGGCGACCCTCGACAAGCCGGAGGTCTCCCTGCTGGCCCTGGCCATCGGGTGCGGCTCGCTGTTCTTCTCGCACGTCAACGACGCCGGCTTCTGGCTGGTGAAGGAGTACTTCGGGATGACCGTCGGGCAGACCATCAAGACCTGGTCGGTGATGGAGACGATCATCTCCGTGTTCGGCTTCGGCTGCGTGCTGATCCTCGACATATTCGTCTAGTACGGCGGCCACCGTTCGAGCTCCTGGCCGGAGCTCGAGGTCGAGGCGTCGTCCGTAGCGGGCGCGACGGGCGCGGTCCTGGTGTTGGTTGCCGTCGCCCTCCCTGGCCGGCGCAAACGGGGTCACCTCACCGGGCCCGGCAGGGCAGAGCCTGGACAGTGAGGCAGCCGGTCGGTCCGGCGGGCGGCCGTCTGCGATCATGGTCCGGCTCACTGCCACCTGGGGAGGTCGCATGCCGCACGACGCAGGGGACCCGTCCGGGCCGGGGACGCGGTCCGCAACGACCGGCACGTTCGTGACGATCGGGGCGCTGCTGCTCCTGATCGGCTGGTTCCGCGACGAGATGGCGGGGAACAGCGGCCTGTCTCCGGTCGCCGGCCGATGGCTGGGAGCGCTGGTGGTGCTGCTGTGCGCCCTGGTCGCGCTGGTGCGGAACGCAGCGGTGCCCGGATTCATACTTCGCTGGTGGGTGACGGCCGGGCTCGTCGTCCTGGCGGTGGCGACCACCGCGTTCCATGTCGTCGACGCGCTGCGCCGCTACGGTGACGGCTACCCGGGCGTGGTGGCCCCGCTCGGGGTGGTCGGCGGAGCCGCGGTCACCGTCGGCCTGCTGCTCGGCGCCTCCCGGCCGGCCGAAGGGCGCCGGCGCCGGTGGAACGTCCGGCGGCTCGCCCCGGTCGCCTGCGTATCGGCGCTGCTGGCTGCCGTGTGCGTGCCGGTGGCGCTCACCTCTGACAGTTGGCCGATCAGGTCGGCCACCGCGGGCGCGGTGGCCGTGCCGCCGGTGCCCGGCGCGGTGTCCAAGGTCGGCTGGACCACTCCGATGCCGGGACGGGTCCGCGACGTACGCCGGGCCGGGGCGGGCGCGGTCCTGCTGCTCGAGGACGGCGTTCTCGGCGTCGACGGGCTCAGCGGCGCGATCCGCTGGTCCTACCGGCGGCTGGGCGGGCATGCGGCCTGGATGGTGGTCAGCCCGGACGGCGGGGCCGTGGTTCTGGGCATGGCCCTGCCGGAGAACCGCGGCGCCGACACGATGCTGATCCTGGACGCGATGACCGGTGCCGTCCGGTCCTCCGGCCACTACCCGTCCAGCCTCTTGAACCCCAGCCAGGACATGATCACCGACGACGTGCTGGTGGGCCGCCCGATGTGGAACGACGACGGCGCCTATCCCGCGTTCTCGCTGCGCGACGGCAGTATCGCCTGGACCTGGCACAGGCCGGATGGCTGTCGCGCCGACGATCTCTACGCGGTGGGCGCGCTGCACCACCGGATCATCGTGTCCGTGCAGTGCGGCGCTCAGGCGAGGTTCGTCCTGCTCGACGGCGCCACCGGCCGCCAGGTCGGAGAACATGTCGTCGCCACCTCGACGACGAGGAACCTGCCACCGGAGGTCATCATGGCACCGGATCGGTTGCTGGCGCTGCTGAAGGCGCATGATCCGGTCCCGCCGGAACAGGCCTATCAGCTGCTCGACGTCGAGAGCGACCAGATCCTGCCGATGCGGTACCCGCTGCGCAGGCTGATCGGGCATGGCCTGGCGACGGGCGGCGCGACCTGGAAAGTGGGCCCGCTGCGCGATGCCCGGACCGGCGAGGTGCGTCACCCGGAAACGATCCGCTACTGTGCGGTCGACGGTGTCCTGCTGGAGAGCATGGTCCTGTGCGTGGCGCGGCGTGACTACAGCTGGATCACGGGATTCATGGACACCGGTCAGGCGGACTTGACGCTCACCCCGCTGGGGACGCGCCAGGCCGCTGAGCTGCCGGTGGATCTCGGGCCGCGTGAAAAGGCCGGTTCCGAGCACGCGTTGGAGCTGGTCGCGGCGAACGGCGCAGTGATCGTCTACTCCGACATCGACGGGCGGGGCGGCTCCGGCAACGTCGTGGTCGGACTCCGGTAATCGGTCCGGCCCGGGACCGCGTGGACCCGGCGCGGTGCCGGTGACGGGTCGAAAGGGCCACGGTTCCACGACTGGGCCTGGCCGGCCGACGCTGGTCACCCTGGCGACGCCGTCACCAGGCACGAGCCGGACAAGCCCACTACGCCCGCCGCCTCAGCCTCGAACTCCAGCCATGATCACGAATGGCGGCTGCCGTACCAGCCGAGGGGGCTGGCCTGGAGCGGGCCGGCCAACCCCCTGCCATGCGGGCTAGGCGTTGATCTTGTCGCGCCAGGCGAGGAAATCGCGGAGCTCGGTCAGGTCGGGCTTCGGCCCGCCGGCGTGCACGGTGAAGAGGCGGGCGCCGAGCTCGTACATCCGGTCGCGGCTCTCGGCCTTGCCCATCACCGAGACCTCGATCTCGGCGGGGTCGCGGCCGATGCCCTCGCAGTGGGTGGCGAGGATGCCGAGCTTGCGTGTGAGGGTCTCGGCGTCGGCGAAGCTGTGCCAGATGTCGGCGTGCTTCGCGACCAGCTTCAGCGTCTTCTTCTCGCCGCCGCCGCCGATCAGCACCGGGATCTTCCGGGTCGGCGGCGGGTTGAGCCTGCCCCACCGCGACTCGATCCGCGGCAGCGCCCCGGCCAGGTCGTCCAGCCGGCCGCCGGCCGTGCCGAAGTCGTAGCCGTACTCCTGGTAGTCCCTCTCGAACCAGCCCGAGCCGATGCCGAGGATGAGCCGGCCGTCGCTGATGTGGTCGACGGTGCGGGACATGTCGGCGAGCAGCTCGGGATTGCGGTAGCTGTTGCACGACACGAGCGCGCCGATCTCCACCCGGGAGGTCGCCTCCGCCCAGGCGGCGAGCATGGTCCAGCACTCGAAGTGCAGGCCCTCGGGATCGCCCGAGAGCGGGTAGAAGTGATCCCAGTTGAACAGGACGTCGACGCCGAGCTCCTCGGCCTCGGCCGCCGCCTGGCGAATGATGGAGTACTCCATGTGCTGGGGCTGAAGTTGCAGCCCGATCCTTACCGGCCTCGAGGTCATGATCGCAGCGTAGGCCGCCGCCTCCCGCCCCGCGTTCGCGGCCACGCCGTACGCGGGGCAAGCCGGCCGAATCCGCTGTTACCGGTGTCCTAGAGCTCGTCGCTCTCCCTTCTGAGGTGCCGCAGCGACATCCTGATGTCGGCCAGCTCCTCGTGTCCGCTGAGCGCCGCCAGATCCTCCCGGTCTGCCAGCTCCTCGGCGTCGCCGTACAACCAGCTGTCATCGTGGGTATCGGCGATGACGCGAATTCCCGCGATCTCCAGCTCCGTGACGAAGATCTGTGCTTCCGGTCCCAGGCGGTGCCCCAGACCCTCGATGCGAATCTTCTTCAGGCTCCGCATTCCTTTCAGGATCTCAAGGTCGGGAAGGTCATTGTTGTCGAGTAGCGTCAGCTCCTTGAGCAGGTGCAGGTGCAGGTGCAGTAGTGCAGACCAGTCCTCGACCGGACAGTTCTCCAGAGTCAGATATCGCAACGAGTCGAGGTATCCGAGAAAGTCGATGTCGTAAAGGTGATTCATATCCTTGAGTCGCAACGACTGCAGGCCCGGAGAGTCCGCTATGCCCGCGAGGCCTTCCAGGCGGGGGCAGTTGATGATCCAGAGCCTGCGGAGCGGCAGCCGCCACAAGCCGCCCAGTCTGCGCAGGTCGGGACACCACGCCAGGGTCAGGGAGGACACCGAGGAACGTTGTCCCGCAAGCCTTTCCGTGTCGTCCAGCCGGGAGACGTCATAGGCCAGCTCCAGCCGCCGCAGGGCCGGGAGGCGGTCGAGCAGGCCGTCGAGGTCGACGTCGATACTTTCGATCGAAAGTATGCCGAGCCTGCTCAGCCTGCTCTGGGCGGCGCGGTCGAGCCGCACCGGGCAATCTCTGATCGCGAGGGTGCTCAGACTGTTTGATCTCAGGGCCGCGTCCATGTCCCGCAGGTTCGTGCACTGCTCCACAATCACCGTTTCCAGCGTGCTGCTGGCACCGAGGAAATCCAGAGATTCGACCTCGTGGTTGAGGCGCAATGTGAAGGTCTCGATGCTGGTGATTTCGCCGAGGGCGGTCAACGCGTCGCCCGCTTGCCCGACGATTTCGCATTTGACCGGGCCGAGATCGGTGACGTCCGGTAATCCCCGGATCGGCTCGGCCTCACCGACGTCGACGTGCCACCCGCCGCCGGGATGCGGCCCGAACGCGGCTCTGGCGAACTCGACCGGGTCGAAGAAGCTCCACGCGTTCAGCCGGGCCTGGCACACCGCCGGCCTCCGGTCCGTGCTGAACCGCTCGATGACCCGCAGCGCCGCCGGGCCGCCGACCAGGGCGGCGGTGTACAGCGTCGCGGCCGCCGAACTGTCGGACAGGCCGGCGACATCCACCGGCAGGGCAGGCAACACCTCCTCGCCCAGCCCGGCCAGGACACGTGCCGCCCGTAGATTCGCGGGAGGCACCAACTCGCGGAGACCTCGCAGAACCCGGCCGGAGACCTCCGGCGACATGCGCGAGACGACCTCGGAGCAGCTGAGGGCGAGCAGCCGGAGCCGTGCCCGGCGGGCCGCCGGCAGGCGACGCCTCTCGGCCCTGTCGAGCAGGGCCGTCAGCAGCCGCTCCGCCTCGTGCTGCCGCGCGTATCCCGCCGCCATCACGATGACCTCGTGAAACTCATCGCTGTCGGCGTGCCGCAGCAGGGCCTCGATGGCGTCGCCGTCGACGAATCGGGCGGCCGCCAGATACTCCTGGAACGTCTTGTGGATGAAGTCGATGCGGCCCGGCGCCGGCTCACGCAACACTCCCGAGCGGGCCAGCAGGAAGTCGTGCACGTCGTCCGCGGACACCCGGACGTGCGGCATGGTCGTGATGATCGACGAAATCTTGGCGCGAACCCGGGCCTCGTCGGCGTCTGCCAGGCCGTTGCTGGTGAACCAGTACGCCAGGTCCTGCAGGATCGCGAGGCGATCGTCCAGCTCTAGTCCGATGTCCACCCGGTCCGAGATCCGCCGCTCGTGGTCGCGCCGGCGCAACAGCATCTCCAGGGCGGCCCGATAGATCTCTATTCGCCGTTGCGGCAGATGGGTACGGCGCTCCCAGTTCAGCGCGCACAGCAGGGCACAGAGCAGCGGATTGGTCGCCATCATGCGCAACGGCCGGCTGCGGTCGATGGAGGCGATCATCGCTCGGCGGAACTGATCCACCTCGGCATCCGTGACGCGATTGCCCGCCTCCACCTTCACCGCGGCATGCCAGTGCCGGATGAAGGCCGCGACGTGCGCCCGGGTCATCGGCAGCAGGTCGGACTGAACGAACCCGGCAGACTCCAGCCACTCCTGGGGGGTGGAACCCACACGGGAGGTCACCACGATCCGGGCCCTCGGATAGTCGTGCACCAGGTCGCCGATCCACTCGTGCAACTCGGCCCGGCGGTGCTTGGGAATCTCGTCCACGCCGTCCAGCAGGAGAACCCCGCGGCCGTCGGCGAGCACCCGGGAGACCCAGCCCGGGTCCGGAATTCGTTCGATCAACGACCGGGACAGCCCGGTCAGGATTCCGCTCGGCCCCGGAAACTCCTGATCGGCGAAGCGCCGCAACTGCACGAGAACGGGAATCAGGCTGTTCCAGCCGGCGAGCCGCCCGCGATGGCCGCCGAGAGCAGCCTGAAGTGCCAGCCACCGCAGAAGCGTGGTCTTGCCCGACCCGGGTAGTCCGCTGATGTAGACGCACCGGCTCGCCGAGACGACCTCGTCGATGGTCGCCTCCACCTCGCCGTCGCGATCCGACATCAGCAGACCGATGTAGGCGACGTCGAGGGAGTAGCGCCGGGTCGGCCCGGCGACGGTTACGCCGAAGAGTTCGATGCGATCGAACTTTCTGATCACCTCGCGGCGGTAGTCGACCTCGAACTCCGCCTCGGCCGTCCGTCCCGACAGAACCGACCGCCGTGGCATCTGCGCCAGCACCTGCCGGAGAAGATCGATGATCTCCCCGTCCCGGGACAGCAGCTCCCGGAGCGTTCGCTGCTGAAAGCTGGGCAGGGTGATGATCACTTCGACCAGATGCGAGATCGACTCTTTCGTCATCCGGGCGAAGAACGCCTCCCCGGCCTCGCTCAGGCCCAGCTTGGCCAGCTGACCGTCCGCGGCGGGGGCGACCAGCGCGATCAGGGCGGCCTCATCGAGGTTGGCGTCGAAGAGCGCGTCGTCGGTGAACTCCGTGGCCTCCAGGGCCGCGGCCACGCCCTCCAGGACGAGATTCCGGTCGGCGGACGGCATCGCCGTCATCTCGGCGTCGACGACGGGCTGCAACCGGTCGGCGATGATCTCCGCGAGCTGCTCCATCTGCCGGTGCAGCTTCCGCTGCGGCAGAAGGCCCAGCCCCCGCGCGCCGGCCAGCTCGAGAAGACCCATCCGCCGCTCCGCCGCCGATCGCCGTCCCGCGACGAGCGCCTTGCCGCCGACCGTCGCGACCGTGGTGCCGATGCGAAGCAGGATGGTCTCGACCGCCATGTCCCAACGTTAGTGAAACCACGCGAACGGCGGAACAAGGGCGATGGCGCAGCCCTCGGCCGTGATGCCCGACGGGCGGTTGAACCGGGGCCGCCCGGCGTCCGTGTCTCTCGTAGCGTCAGCGGTCTGTCGGCGAAGTGCCGGGCGGCCGCCGGCGAGGTGACCCGGCTCGGAGTCGGCGACGGGGGGAGGCGGCATGCCGGACAGCGTGGAGGTCGACACCGGGCAGGTGGGCGAGTTCGCGAAGGGCCTGCGCCTGGAGGCGGACAGCGGTTTCGCGGCGGTGGCCGAGCGCGCCGCCGACCTGCACCGCCACGGCGTGGTCTTCGGGGCGTCGATCCCCGGTGGCACCGTGCTGGAGGTCAAGAACCGCTACGCGCGGGCGCTTGCCGACACCGACGCCAACCTGCGCGCGTACCGGCGGGCCGCGGGGATCTTCGCCGATGTGGCGGAGCGGATCGCCCGCGAATTCGCCTCCGTCGACATGGCGTCGGCGCAGGCGCAGCAGCGGGTCGATGGGCTGCTGCAGGGCGCCGTGGCGCGCGCGAACGCCGCACTTGCCGGGGGGTCCTGATGGCCGGCGGCGGGGCGGACTGGAACGCCTACAACCTGCCCGCGATCTGGTCGATGATCGAGCCGGAGAACGTCTGCACCGGCGCGGACCGGGTGCTGGGCTGGATGAACCTGGCGGCCGCGTGCCGCGACCAGCATCGCCGGCTGCTCGCCGCCCGCGAGGAGCTGGCCGAGGTGTGGTCGCCCGACAAGAACGCGTCCGCGCGGCATTTCCTCCGGCAGCTCGACCTGCTTGCCGTGTCGATGGACCAGACGCTGACCCGCGCGGAGGACACCCGCGTGGGCCTGCAGGGGGTGTTCGAGGCCCTCAGCACGGCGCAGAGCACGATCCGGCCGCTCGCGGCGGAGCGCGACGTGGTCGCGGGCGACCTCATCCCGCGCTTCCTGGACCACGCCGAGGACGAGTACGACGAGCGCGCCCGGCAGGCCATGCGCGAGGCCGAGGCGGCGATCGGCGAGCACGGCCGGCAGATCCAGGCGCCGGCGCTCTTTCAGCTCGGTACCGGCGCGAGCGGCCGGGATCCCGATCTGCCGGACGAGGAAGGCTCCGAATCCGGAGCCGCCGCGGGCGACGGGCCGGCTCTCGGCGCGTTGCGCGCCGAGCCTCGGCCGGTCGCGGTGCCGCACGACCCGCCCGCGCCGTCCGCCGCGGCGGTGCCGCCGGCGGGTGCCGGGTCGTCGGCCGGGGCGGGCCCCGGCCTGGCCGGCGTCGTGCAGGCGCCGCCCGTCCCGGCGGCGGGCGCCGGTGGGGG
>NZ_JBEZXZ010000235.1:0-12828 GCF_040638275.1 Actinoplanes sp. NPDC026623
CCGTGCTGGCCGTGCTGGCCGTGCTGGCCGTGCTGGCCGTGCTGGCCGTGCTGGCCGTGCTGGCCGTGCTGGCCGTGCTGGCCGTGCTGGCCGTGCTGGCCGTGGACGTATCGTCGGCTGCGAGCGGCGGTGTCTACGGGCGCTGCGCTCGTTCGGTGACACCTACGGGAGCGGCAAGGGCGAACGCCGCTTGATGCTGGGCTGGCCGTGCTTGGTCGTGGTCGCGTTGTCGGGCGGTCGTCGTGCGGTTGTGCCCCCGGGCCGACCCGTGAGGGCCGGCCGGGGGCGCGCGATCAGTTGAGGTCGAACCGGTCCAGGTTCATTGTCTTGACCCAGGCCGCGACGAAGTCCGTGACGAACTTCCCGCGGGCGTCGTCGCTCGCGTAGACCTCGGCCAGGGCGCGCAGCTCCGAGTTCGAGCCGAACAGCAGGTCGACCCGGCTGCCGGTCCATTTGACCTCGCCGGTGGCGAGATCGCGGCCCTCGAAGGAGGTCGCGTCCTCGGACGTCGGCCGCCACGCCGTGCCCAGGTCGAGCAGGTTGACGAAGAAGTCGTTGGTCAGCGACCCGGGGGTGGCGGTGAGGACGCCGACGGGCGAACTCTGGTGGTTCGCGCCCAGGACGCGCAGGCCGCCGACGAGCACCGTCATCTCGGGTGCGCTCAGGGTGAGCAGGTTCGCCTTGTCGACCAGGAGGAACTCGGCCGGTAGGCGGTTGCCCTTGCCGAGGTAGTTGCGGAACCCGTCAGCGGCCGGCTCGAGCACGGCGAACGACTCGACGTCGGTCTGCTCCGGCGTCGCGTCGGTGCGGCCCGGGGTGAAGGGCACGTCGACCGTGTGGCCGGCGTTGCGGGCGGCCTGCTCGACGGCCGCGGAGCCGGCGAGCACGATCAGGTCGGCGAGCGAGATCCGCTTCGCGCCGGTCTGCGCGGCGTTGAACGCCTCCCGGATGGCCTCCAGGGAGCGCAGGACGCCGGCCAGCTCGGCCGGGTCGTTGACCTCCCAGCCGCTCTGCGGCTCGAGGCGGATGCGCGCGCCGTTGGCGCCGCCGCGCTTGTCGCTGCCGCGGAACGTCGAGGCCGAGGCCCACGCGGTGGAGACCAGCTGGGAGACCGACAGGCCCGAGGCGAGGACCTGCGCCTTGAGGGCGGCGACATCCGCGGCGTCGACGAGCTCGTGGTCGACCGCCGGCACCGGGTCCTGCCAGATCAGCGTCTCGGCCGGCACCTCCGGGCCGAGGTAGCGGGCGATCGGGCCCATGTCGCGGTGGGTCAGCTTGTACCAGGCGCGGGCGAAGGCGTCCGCGAACTCGGCCGGGTTCTCGTGGAAGCGCTTCGAGATCGGGCCGTAGATCGGGTCCAGGCGCAGCGCGAGGTCCGTCGTCAGCATCGTCGGGGCGTGGGTCTTGGCAGCGTCGTGCGCGTCGGGGACGGTGCCGGCTCCGGCGCCGCCCTTCGGCTTCCACTGGTTCGCGCCGGCCGGGCTCTTCGACAGCTCCCACTCGTACCCGAAAAGAATGTCGAAGAAGCTGTTGTCCCAGGTGGCGGGGGTGTTGGTCCAGGCGCCCTCGAGGCCGCTGGTGATCGTGTCGCCGCCCTTGCCGGTGCCGTACGCGTTCCGCCAGCCCAGGCCCTGCTCCTCGAGCGGGGAGGCCTCGGGCTCGAGGCCGACGTTGTCCGCCGGGCCGGCGCCGTGGGTCTTGCCGAAGGTGTGACCGCCGGCGATGAGCGCGACCGTCTCCTCGTCGTTCATCGCCATCCGGCCGAACGTCTCGCGGATGTCGCGGGCCGAGGCGAGCGGGTCCGGGTTGCCGTTCGGGCCCTCCGGGTTGACGTAGATGAGGCCCATCTGCACCGCCGCGAGCGGGTTCTCGAGATCGCGGTCGCCGGTGTAGCGCTCGTCGCCGAGCCACGTGGTCTCGGGGCCCCAGTAGACGTCCTGGTCGGGCTCCCAGACGTCGGGGCGGCCGCCGGCGAAGCCGAAGGTGTTGAAGCCCATCGACTCCAGGGCCACGTTGCCGGCGAGGATCATGAGGTCGGCCCAGGAGAGGTTCTGGCCGTACTTCTTCTTGACCGGCCAGAGCAGGCGGCGGGCCTTGTCGAGGTTCGCGTTGTCCGGCCAGCTGTTCAGCGGCGCGAAGCGCTGCTGGCCGGCACCGCCGCCGCCGCGGCCGTCGCTGACGCGGTAGGTGCCCGCGCTGTGCCACGCCATCCGGATCATGAACGGGCCGTAGTGGCCGTAGTCGGCCGGCCACCAGTCCTGCGAGCTCGTCAGGACCTCCGCGATGTCCTGCTTCACGGCGGGCAGGTCCAGGGTCTTGAACGCCGCGGCGTAGTCGAACGCCTCGCCGAGCGGGTTGGCCACCGCCGGGTTCTTGGCGAGGATCTTCAGGTTGAGCTGGTTCGGCCACCAGCCGCGGTTGCCGCCGCCCTCGGTCGGGTGCGCGGCGCGTCCGTGCGCGACCGGGCAACGGGACTCGGCGCCGGCCTCCGCGTCGTGGATGATCGGCTCGTGCTCCTCGGACGGCAGGGACGTGGCCCCCGCCTCCGGGTCGTGGACGATGGCGTCGTGGTTCTCAGACATGGTTACCCTCCGTGACTGGTGGATCGCAAGCTCTCAGGAACAGCCGGGGCATCGGCCCCAGAAGACGACCTCGGCCTCGTCGATCGAGAAGCCGTTGTCGTCGGAAGCCTCCAGGCAGGGTGCCTCGCCGACGGCGCAGTCGACGTCGGCGATGACGCCGCAGGTGCGACACACGATGTGGTGGTGGTTGTCGCCGACCCGTGCCTCGTAGCGGGCGACGGAGCCGGACGGCTGGATGCGCCGAACCAGCTTGGCGGCCGTCAGCGCGTGCAGCGTGTTGTAGACGGCCTGGTGTGAGACGTCGGGTAGGTTCCGGCGGACCGCGCCGATGATCGAATCCGTGTCGGCGTGCGGGTGCGTGTGCACCGCGCTCAGCACCGCGACCCGAGGCCTGGTCACCCGTAACGCGGCCCCGCGCAGCATCTGCTGGAAGTCCACGCCGGGCAGTCTGCTCGCTATTCTGGAATCAGTCAAGATTAGGCGCCTGTGACACCCGGAGGTTCGTGCTCCGTTCATGTGGTTGCCGGCGACCGGTGGCCGGGCGCCGCGCCGGGGGCCGTGGGTTCGCCGAGGCGCCGGCCGCGGGCAGGGTGAGCCCGAAGATCGAGCCGTGCGGCACCGCCGGCCGGCTCGCGGACGATGTACAGGCCGAGGCCGAGGCCGAGGCCGACGCCGGTCACCGTGCCGGCCGTGGTGAGCGCCCGTTCGGGCTCGATCCGTCGCGTCCCGCCGAACCCGGCGGCGCGCTTGCACACCACGCTCCCGGAACCGTCCGGGGCGATCTGGCGAGAGACGTGTGTCCGATCGTTGTGGTGAAGGATGTCCTCATCCTCGCCCATGACCGGGCTCGCTCCGCCCGGATACGGTGCCCGGCCGACGTCAGACCGTTGAGCCGGTCGGCAGCTGCTCGAGAACGAACGGGACGATCTGCTCCAGCGGCGCCGTCGACTGGTACGCGCGGCAGAGCACCGCGGCACCCTCCAGGCTCGCCAGCATCAGCTTGGCCAGCCGCTCCGCGTGCTCGGTGAGCGCGCCGTAGGCCACCAGCCCCTCCGTCAGCGCGTCCAGCCAGGCGTCGTACGCGCTGCGGCAGGCGACGGTCAGCGCCTCCGACGCGGGTACCGAATCCAGGGTGATGATGGTGATCGGCAGGCCCTCGGTGTAGCCGGAGGCGCGCAGCTCGCCGCCGAACTCGTCGGCCATGGCCTCGACCCACGCGCGGGCGGTGTCGTGCGCGGCGTGCAGCAGCCGGATGCGCCGCTCGAAATCGACGGTCCACTGGTTGACCGCCGCCACGGCGAGCTGCTCCTTGCCGCCCGGGAAGAGAAAGTAGACCGACCCGCGCGGCGCGCCGCTGTGCGCGATGATCTGGGCCAGCCCCGTGGCGTGATAGCCGTGCCTGCGCAGCAGAATGCTGGCGCTGGCGATGATTCGTGCCCGGGTGTCAGACTTCCGCACGGCGCTCCTCCCACTGCTGTGGATCCCGTTGCCTCCGGCAGGCCCCGCCGCGCGATCACGTCATGGATGGAGGCCGAGCAGGAAATAGCCGGTGAACGTGAGCAGAAGGTACAGCGCGGGTGCCGCGGCCGGCCACCGGGGAGCCGCCGCCGCGAGGAAGCGCCATCCGGACAGGACGATCGGCACGAGCGGCACGACGGCCAGGAGCGACCAGGCCCCGACCGGTCGCCGCACCGACACGAGCAGGAGCGCGGTCGACACCGCCGGGGCGATCAGCGCGACGGCCGTCGTGCCGGCGAGCCCGAGGACGTCGACATAGGTGCGCTCGCCCGGCTCCGGGGCTCGGGTGATCTTCTTCGCGAGTTCCAGATGGACCGAGGCGAGCACGACGATGACGATCGCGATCGACGCGTCGCGGCTCGCCGCGAGGCCGGTGCCGTGCAGGTAGCCGGCGTACAGGTAGAGGTGCAGCAGCAGTTGCGCCGGGAAGCTCACCAGCAGGCTCAGCATCAGGTCGTCGCCGGAGGGCCACCGCAGCCGCAGATGGACGGCCACCACCAGCGCGCCGTAGCCGAGTTGCGCGGCGAGGACGGCCAGCGCCGCCGGTGCGCCGGCGTTGAGGACGAGCAGGCCCGCCGAGCCCACCGCGTACAGGATGAGCAGGTCGCGGGTCCGCACGGCGCCGGCGGCCAGGGGCCGGCCGGGGTTGAACCGGCGGTCGTAGCCGAGATCGCGGATGTCGTCGAGCGCCCGCATGAGCAGCAGGTCGACCGCGAGGGTCAGCGCGGCGACCGCGGTGCCCGCGTCCGGCCTCCAGTGCGTCGCGCGCGGGTCGACGGCGGCGAACAGGCCCGTGACGCCGCAGGCCCAGGCGACGGCGAAGAGCACCGAGGGCAGCGGGGGATAGCTGCCGGCGACGAAGCGGGCCCAGCGCCTCGTCACGAGCCCGTCACCGGGCCGCCCAGGCGCACCGGCAGCGTCCACAGTCCACGCAGGAACATCTGGCCGCGCCAGTCGAGCCGCGACTCGTCCACCGCGAGCTCCATGCGGCTCAGGTGCGGCAGGATGGCGGCCAGGCCCTCCTGCAGCTCGACCCGGGCGTGCGCGGCGCCGAGGCACAGGTGCCGGCCGTGGCCCAGCCCGAGATGCGGGTTCGGCGCGCGGTCGGGGCGGAACTCGTCGGCGCCGTCGAAGACGCCGGGATCCCGGTTCGCCGCGTCGGTCAGGGGAATGACGACCCGGCCCGCGGGTATGACCGTGCCGGCCAGTTCCACCTCCTCGAGGGCGACGTGCGGCTGCCCGCCGGTGCCGGCGAACCACACCCAGCGCAGCATCTCCTCGACGAACGGGGCGATCGCCGCGGGGTCTCGAAGCAGCGACTGCCCCAGCTCGGGGCTGCGCAGCAGTTGCAGCACGCACATCGCCAGGTGGGAGGCGGTCGTCTCGCCGCCGGCCATCAGCAGGCCGAAGCCGAAGACCGCGATCTCCCGGGTGCCGAGCCGGGACTCCGGCGGCGCCGTCAGCAGGCCGGTGAGCAGGTCGTCGCCCGGGTCGCCCGCGGCCACCGCGCGTTCCCGCGCCGCCAACTGGTCGGAGAAGTACTCGTACATGCCCTGATGGGCGGCCGTCACCTCGTCGGGGGTGAACCGCCCCGCCGACATCATCACCGTCACCCGCGGCAGCAGCCGGTCGAGATCCCCGGCGTCGATGCCGAGCATTTCGCAGATCACCCGGTACGGCAGGGGCGTGGTGAAGGCGCCGATCAGGTCCACCGGCGAGTCGGCCGCCAGCAGGTCGTCCACGAGCCCCGCCGCGATGGCGGCGATCCGGGGCCGGGCCAGTTCGGCGCTGCGGTGGGTGAACCACTGCTGCACCGCGCGCCGCCGCCGGGTGTGCGTCGGCGCGTCGCTGGTGACCAGGGCGAGCGATCCGGACTCCCGGGCGAACAGGGTGCCGTTGTGCCAGGCCTCGCGGCTGAACCTGGGGTCGGCCAGCACCGTCCTGACGTCGGGGTACCTGGTGACCAGCAGTGCCTGCCGTCCATTGGGCAGCCGCACCTCGATGAGCGGCTCGTCGCGGAACAGGTCCGCGTATTCCGGGGCGAGGCTCATGCCGGGGCGGTCGGCGAACGGAAAGCGCGGGCAGCCGGCGCTCACCGCATCCACCCGGCCGCCGGCTCCAGCGCGCTCTCCTGCGCGCTGTGCCAGTACTCGCGGAACTCGGCGCAGCGGCCGTCGCCCGCGAACCGCAGCATCAGGCAGCCCGCGGCGGTACGCGGCGCGCCGGTCGCCGGGTCGTGCAGGATGCACCACCACTCGACGCTCGCGCGGCCGGCGTCCCCGATCGGGGTGCCGAACCAGATGACCGGGTCCCGCTGGCGTGACAGCGTCGCCGCCCAGTGCGCGGCGATCGCCTCCCGGCCGACGTGCGGGGACCCGAACGGCCCCTGGTGGTAGGAGGCGTCCTCGGTGAACAGCGCGGCGATCGCCGCGGGATCGCGGCCGCGCCAGCCGGCCTCGAGGTCGTCGATCCAGCGCCGGACGTTCACACGGTCTCCCTGAAGGCCTCGGGCGCGCCGGTCGCCCACGCGGGCACGGCGGTGATCTCGACGACCGCGGCCGCGAGGGAGACACCCACCCCGTTGCTGATCATCAGTACGTGGTCACCCGGGCCGACCTGCCGAGACGCCACGAGGTGGTTCAGGGCGACGAGGTGATCGCTGACCGTCAGATGACCCAGGCCGCGGCCGAGCCCGAGCATGCCCCGCGCCGGGTCGATGCCGATCGGCTGCAGCACGCTGCGGATGTAGCCCTCGCCCCCGGAGAACACGTGGGTGCTGCGGACGATGTCCGCGGCGGCGACGCCGGCCTCGGCGATGGTGCGCAGGGCGAGCTCCGTACGGGCGTCGGACAGCGATCTCTTGGCCGCGGCCGCCTCCTGCGGGAACCGGCGGCTGAAGCCGGTCAGCCGGCCGGCCACGTCGACCGGGCGGTCGAAGGTGAGCGCCGGCGGGAACAGCGGGCCGTCCGGGCGGTTCATCCGCTCGAGCTCGGGCAGCGACGCGGAGTTCATCGCCCTGACCCGGGCGAAACCGTCCCGGGTGGACAGCACCACGGCGGTCGCCGCGTCGCCGATGATCGAGCCGCGGTTGGTGTTCGTGCCGGACGAGTAGCGCCACCTGTCGAACCGGTCGACGCCGAAGTTGTCCGCGCCGGTGACCAGGGCGGCGGACCGGCCCGGGCCGGCGCTGAGATAACCGTGCGCGAGCTCCATGCTCGCCAGCACGCCGTTGCAGCCCTGCCGGACCTCCATGGCCGGGATCGTGCCGCCGACGGTGTGCCGCAGGATGTAATGGTGCGGCGACCAGCCGTCCGGCCCCTGATCGCCGACCGAGGCGTGCAGCAGCAGCGAGACGTCGTCCCGGTCGTGACCCGAGCGGTCCAGCGCCTGATTCGCCGCGACGACCGCCATCTCGGGCGCCGAGATGTTCCCCGCCACCGCCGCGCCGGTCCAGCCGCTGTTCTTCCAGTCCTCCAGGTCGTACCGGCCCTCCGCGACCGCCCGCTCGGCGGGGAACGGCTCGGGTACATAGCTGCCCAGCCCGGCCAGCCACAGATTCTCCATGCGCACTGCTACTCCCCAAGGGTTTCGAACTCGGCCTCGGACAGCAGGCGGACCGTTCCGGTGCCGCCGTCGATCTCCACGGGCGCGCCGTCCGGGATCAGGGTGGCGGCGCCGGCGACCGCGACCACGGTGGGTATGCCGAGCAGCCGGCCGGTGATCGCGGTGTGCGACACCAGGCTGCCGCGCTCGACGACCATTCCCCGGGCGACCATCATCAGCGGCAGCCAGCCCGGGTCGGTCTCGCGCGCCACGAGGATCCGGTCCGCGCAGGTCTCCGGTGCCACCGCGGCGTCGAGCAGGACCCGGGCCCGGCCGCGTACCCGGCCGTTGCTCGAGGCCAGCCCGCGCAGGACGCCGTCACCGGCCACGGTCGCGGCCGCGGCGGCGTCCGGGCGCGGCACCGGCCCGGCGACGGGTACCCCGGCCGGCGTGGTGAAGTAGGCGGGCAGGCCGGGCCGGTCCGCCGCAGCGGCGAGCTCGGCCTTGCGGCGCAGCGCCAGCTCCCGCAGGCCGGCGTCCGGCAGGGTGCCGTCGAACGCGCCGAGCACCTCCTCGACCCGCAGGTGCGCCACGTCGCCGGCCTCGTCCAGCAGCCCGGCGGCGACCAGCCGGTCGGCCAGGCGCCAGAGCACGTCGCGGGAGATCCCGTAGAGCTGGCTGCGGCAGAACCGGGTGTCCTCCCGGGCCCGCACGAAGAACCGCAGCGACGCGACGAGGACGCCGATGACGGCGCGTCGCGCCGGATTCGGGCAGCTCTCGCGCAGCGTGCGGCGTGCCTCGGCCGCGGCCCGCCGCTCGTCGGCCTCGCTGCCGGCGACGGTCAGCCCCTGGGTGACGAACGGCCGCAGGGTGGACAGGATCATCCAGGGCCGCTGCCGGGGCGTGGCCACCTCCAGCTTCAGGTCGTGCAGCGCGCGGTCGCCGTAGCGGGCCAGATGCCGGGCGAAGGCCTCGGCGACGTCGGCGCCGTGCCGGCCCGCGGCGATGTCGTCCCAGGCCTCGCGTTCGGGCTGTTGCAGCACCGCCCGGCGCAGCGACGCCCGCCCGTCGACCAGTTCCGCGAGGGCGATCGCCGAGCGGACCCCCGCCAGCGTCCGGTTGGCCCGGCCACCGGACACGAGCTGCGGCAGCAGCGCCGCGCCGTCGCGGGTCCAGCGGCCCAGCAGCACGCCGGCGACCGCCATGACGGCAAGGCCGAAGTAGCTGTTGACCATCGTGGTGCCCCAGCGCCGCTCGGCCTCGGCCCACATGTGCCGGTACCGGACGATCAGCTCGTCCGCCGTTTGCCCGTCCAGCGACGCCGAGTCGGCGACGAACGCGTCCCACCAGCGCAGGAACGCGGCCGTCTCCCGGGGCTGCCGGGCCAGCAGCAGCGCGAGCCGCGGCGCCGCCCGGAGCACGCGCGGCCACGGCCTGCCGGTGCGCTCCCGGGGCATGCCGGTGCGTTCGGTGAGCCCGAGCGACCGCTCCCACAGCGGGCGCATCAGGTCGAACCCGGGAATCCGGCCGTGCAGCGCGAACCACGCGTCCAGCCGGTAGTACACCCGGCCGTCCAGGTAGCCGATCATGCGGCGCAGGTGGTGGCGGTCGCGGCGCAGCGACGCCGCGCTCACGCCCATGCGCCGGTAGAAGTCGGTGAAGCCCATCTCGTAGAAGACGCAGGCCTGTGAATAGGTCAGCGCGCTGGTCAGGCCCGGGAAGCTCTCGGTGAGATTGTGGTTGGTCCACGGCACCTCCGGGCCGGCCGCCCGGTGATCCAGGACCACGGGCCGCGCCTGCACCAGGTGGATCTCCCCGTCCGCGGTGATGGTGCCCTCGATGTCCTGCGGCCCGCCGAAGAGCCGCTCCACCGTGACGGCCAGCGCGCACAGCTCGCGCACCTCCGCGGTGCTGAGCACCGGCGCCTGCGCCCGGTCCGCGGGCACCGGCAGCGTCACCGGCCCGGCGCCGGGCCGCTCCGGGTCCAGGCCGACCATCGTGGTCTTCGCCACGGCGTCGACCTCGATCTCGCCGGTCGCGCCGTCCACGAAGAAGTGGTCGATGTCGGCCTTCTCCTGGACGATTCCCTCGCCGATGCCGTGCGCGGCGGCGATCACCCTGCGGTCGGCCCCGGTGCGCGGGTCGCGGGTGAAGGCGACGAACGACCGCGTACCCAGCACCATGCGCTGCACGCCGACCGCGACCCGGACGGCGGCCGGGTCCAGGCCACGCCGCACCCGGTAGAGGACCGCCTCGGGGTTGTAGGCGGAGGCCCAGCAGTCCACGACGCGGGCGAGTACGGCGTCCCGGCCCACGTACAGGTAGCTGTCCGACAGGCCGGCGAACGGGTCGTCGGCGCCGTCCTCGCCGGCCCCGTCGGCGGTCGCGACCACGCAGGCCCGGACAGCGACGAGGCCGTCGGCGCCGGCGAGCGCGTCGAACGCGGTCAGCACCCGCCGCGCGAGCCCGGCGGGTGCCTCGCCGCCGCGGACCCGGTCCCGGTTGGCGCTCGCCCAGGCGATGAGCTCGCTGGTGCCGGCGTCAAGCCCGGGAAACGCGGTGGCGGCGCCGGCCGTCTCGGCGAAGGCCGCGCCGGTGAGGCAGAAGAAGGCAGGCACCGGCATCCCGGCGCGGCGCATCACGTCCTGCCGGGCGAACTTGTGCCCGACCAGGGTCGGATCGGCCGCCCCGGATCCATCGACAATGAGCCGCATGGTTCACCACACCCCCGGCAGCAGGCGCGCGCGCCCGCTGGAATAGTCGCGATAGCCGGGAACGCCCAGCAGTACCCGTTCCTCGACGCCGATCCGCCAGATCACCACCGCGCACAACACCACGAGCAGCAGGACGCTCAGCGGGTTGACGAAGTACGCCACGAACCCGGCGTTGGCCAGCAACATTCCCGTGTACGCGGGATGCCGCACGAACCGGTACGGCCCGGTGCTCACGATCGTGTGGTCCGAGTAGCGCACGACGTGGTGGGAGTAGAACCGGCCCAGCGTCCGGATGGCCACCAGCCGCAGCGCCACGGCCCCGGCGAACAGCGCGATCGGCACGGCCATCCACGCCGCCAGCACCTCCCACCGCAGCGGCCACAGCGCGGCGGAGACGCCGACGCCGGCCCGGCTCAGCGCGTACGGAAGCAGCGTGCCGTTCTCGGCGGACGCCTCCGACGGGTTCCGTACCGTGATCCGGCTCTCGGCGAGGATCCACAGTAGATATCCCACGCAGAGCAGGGCGGCAACCAGGTGCGGCGGCCGGGCGGCCTGCACGGCGTGCACACCGATCGCGACGACAAACGCGGCCACCGTCACCGGCAGCAGCGCGCGCAGGCCCGCGACGACCAGGCGTTGATTCATCGGGCGTGCCCCCGGAAGTGGTCATAATCGTCGCGGCCCAGCATCTTGCTGGCGAAACGGAGCGAGCCCAGCGCCGGCCCCCGGCCGTCGGCGGGCACCAGGTCGAAGCGGAACTTGGCCTTCTCGGCCGCGATCGGCGCCACCCGCCAGCGCAGCGCGACCGCGAGCGAGCGCGGCAGCCGCACGGGCAGGTCGACGGTGACCCCGATCCACAGCATGTGCGCGTCCAGCGGCCACCGGGCGAGGCGGTGCGGCAGCCAGGTCGAGAACTGCCGGCCCGCCTCGATGAGGTACTCCACCGCGTGCGTGTCCGGATTGCGGCCGGCGAGCGTGTGCCCCGCCGGCGCCGGCAGCACCGCGGCGCTGACCTGCCCGTCGCCGCGCCAGGGCGCGCCGATCACGATGTTCTCGTCGCGGGCCCGGTGCACGAGGGCGGCGTTCGCCGGCACCCGCCGGCCCGGGTCGAGCGGCGAGTCGCGCTCGGGCACGTCGTCCGCGGCGGAGAACTCGAACCAGCCGTCGGCCACGGTCGTCGCCTCCTGGGCGACCTGGATCCCGCCCCGCGCGCCGCCGTCGGTGAGCAGCAGCGTGGGCGCCGGATCGAGCTCGCAGATGTTCCGGAAGGTCATCGCGGCCCGGATCCGGCCCGCGAACGCCACGTCGGCGCCCTCGCGTATCAGTTCGGCCGCGCCGCTGATGATCAGCATGCCGGGCACGTGGTCGAGGGGGTGGTCGAAGAAGAACGGGTCGCCCTGGTCGACGCGCAGCCGGGCCGTCGCCCTCTCGACGAGTTCGGGTGGTTCGTGGTCCCACAACGCGGTCGCAGTGCTGCGCTGTCCCATTACCGGGTACCTCACGTTCTTGATCGGCAAAGTCTGATGTGGTGCGCAGTCGGGTTCTCAGGACCAGCGGTCGAGGTACAGCACCTCTTCGACGGCCCGGCGCCGGGCCGGCCGGAACCCGGTGCCCAGCACGTGCGCGGTCGGGATCAGCGCGCCCTGGCGGACGTTGTCCGGCAGCCCGAGCACCTCGGCAACCTCCCGCTCGTACGCCAGGTGGGCGGTCGTCCACGCGGTGCCGAGGCCGCGGGCGCGGGCGGCGAGCATGTAGCTCCACGCGGCTGGCAGCAGCGAACCCCACAGGCTTGCCTGGCTGCCCTGCGGCAGCGCGCCGGATTTCAGCTCGAGGCAGGGGATCACCAACACGGGTACGTCGGCGATGTGCCGGGCGAGATGACCCGCGCTCTCGACGTCGGCCGGGGGATAGGCGTCCCGCCGCGGCAGGAAGTGCTCCTGCCAGGCGAGCGTGTGCCAGCGGCCGACGGCCGCGCGCTGGGCCGGATCGGTGACGACGATCCAGCGCCACGGCTGCTCGTTGCCGCCGGACGGCGCCTGCAGCGCGATGCGCAGGCAGTCCTTGACGGTGCCGAGGTCCACCGGCCGGGTGAGGTCCAGCCGGCGGCGCACGGCGCGGGTAGTCGTCAGTAGCTGGTCCGGAGTCATCGAGTCCCCCTCTGGGCGCCGTGACTCGATACTAAGTGGACCGACCGTCATAGTAGATAGACTATGATCTCTCTAACTCGCCGCCGTTCCATTGGATGAGATCGATGAGAGGCGCGGCCGGTAGCCGTGCTGGTGGGGCGCGCGGGCCCGCCGCCGGTGGGCGCCCCGGCATTCGGGAAGGCGCGTTTCCGGGAAGTTAAGTTACGCGAACGACTGTGAACTGCTACCCGCTGTGTATCGGCTGGCGGATCGGACGGGCCCGGGTCGGATGGACGGCCGGTGCCGCGCGACGCCGCGGCGTGCGAGATTGTCGCGCGGCCGGCG
>NZ_JBEZXZ010000236.1:0-12818 GCF_040638275.1 Actinoplanes sp. NPDC026623
TGCCGTGATCCGCGCCGGGCGACGCCGCCCGGCAGGCCGGCGGCATCGCGGCGCCGAAGTCCCGGTAGGACGCGGCGTCGGCACCGGTGAGCACCGGGCGCCACCGCGCGGCCGGCACCCCGGACTCCGTCACCAGCTGCGGCAGCATCCGCCCGCGGCGGGCCAGGTCGCAGGCGTGCCCGGCCAGCACGCACAGGTAGCGCAGCGACGCCGCCGCGCTCCACGGCCCCTCCGGATCGGGATCGGCGAGGGCGCCCAGCGCCGCCAGCGCGCTCTCGGCGGGCAGCACCAGCGCCGGGGTCTCCCAGGCGCCGAGCCGGACGCCCCGGCCGGGCACCTCGCTGCCCGTCTCCGGAGAGGGGAGCGGTCCCTTGGTGGTGCCCGGCAGAAGCAGGGTCACCGCGGCGTGGGCCGCCTTGGCCAGGGCCTCGCGAAGATCCTCCGACGAGCCGGTCAGCGCGGCGGCCAGCGCCTCGGCCGGCACGGCGAAGGGGTGCGGGCGGCGCCGGGCCCGCGAGGAGGTGGTCAGGGGCAGCGCGGGATCCTCGGCCCAGAGGGCGAGCCGCCCGGGCCCGGCCTCACCTGCGATCCACACGCCATGCACGACGAGCACTGGCACTCCGATTCCGATCGACCTGTCGAGGTTAACGACTGGGCGTCCCTGTGGCTCTATGCCGTTTCCAAATAGTTGGACGCCGTATAAGATACGCCGTACAAGAAAGGGGTGCCACCCCGTGGCCGAGGCGCGCCGCACCATCGACCTGCTCTGGTTCTCCGAGCCCGAGAGCCGGCGAGGGCGTAAGAAGGGTCTGACGGTGGCCCAGGTGGTCGACACCGCCATCGCCCTGGCCGACGCCGAGGGCCTCGACGCCGTCAGCATGCGCCGGGTCGCGCAGGAGCTGGGTGTGGTGCCCATGACGCTCTACACCTACGTGCCCGACAAGGCCGCGCTGCTCGACCTCATGCTCGACGCGGTCTACCTCCGGATGCCCCGGGACGGCTGGACAGACGCGCCCTGGCGGGAGCGGCTGGCCGCGGTGGCGGAGGACAACCGGCTGCTCTACGGCCGGCATCCCTGGGCCGCCGGGCTGTCGCACAGCCGGCCGCCGCTGGGCCCGGGCCTGATGGCGAAATACGAGCACGAGCTGCGCGCGTTCGCCGGCACCGGCCTCGACGACGTCGAGACCGATTCCGCGCTGACCTATCTGCTCGGCTTCGTGCAGGCCTCGGCCCGCGCCACCGCCGACGCCCTGGAGCAGACCGCCCGCAGCGCGCAGAGCGACCGGCAGTGGTGGGAGCAGAGCGGCCCGCTGCTGGCCAAGGTCTTCGACACCCGGGCCTACCCGACCGCCGTGCGGATCGGCGCCGCGGCGGGCGCCGAGCTCGGCGGCGCCTTCAACCCCGCCCACGCGTACGCGTTCGGCCTGGAGCGCGTGCTCGACGGCCTCGGCGTACTGATCGGGAGCAGGATCGGTGAGGCCTCTTCCCCGTAGCCGGGGCGGCAGCGCCCGGCGCAGGTCGACGGCCCGGAGCCCTCGGGCTCGAGGCCAGGTTGAAAATTGCTCAGTGACCCGCGCCGCTGACGCCCGCCGGAGACGGCACGTAGGCTGCGAGGCGTGACGGCGAACCCGGAGATCGACAGCATCCTGCAGCGCGGTGCCGACGGCGGGCGGATCACGCCCGAGGAGGCGTTGCTGCTCTACACCGACGCGCCCTTCCACGCCCTCGGCGAGGCGGCGGACGCGATCCGGCGCAGGCGTTTTCCGGACGGGATCGTCACCTACCTGATCGATCGCAACATCAACTACACGAACGTGTGCGTCACGGCCTGCAAGTTCTGCGCCTTCTACCGGGCGCCGAAGCACGCCGAGGGCTGGTCGCACCCGATGGAGGAGATCCTGCACCGCTGCGCCGAGGCGATCGACCTCGGCGCGACGCAGGTGATGCTCCAGGGCGGCCACCACCCCGACTACGGCGTGGAGTATTACGAGAATCTCTTCTCCTCGGTCAAGCAGGCCTACCCGCAGCTGGTGATCCACTCGATCGGCCCGAGCGAGATCCTGCACATGGCGAAGGTCTCCGGCGTCTCCATCGAGGAGGCGGTCGTCCGGATCAAGGCGGCCGGCCTCGACTCCATCGCCGGCGCGGGCGCCGAGATGCTGCCCGACCGGCCGCGCAAGGCGATCGCCCCGCTCAAGGAGTCGGGTGCCCGCTGGCTCGAGGTCATGGCCGTCGCGCATCGCAACGGCCTGAGCTCCACGGCCACGATGATGATGGGCACCGGCGAGACGAACGCCGAGCGCATCGAGCACATCCGGATGATCCGCGAGGTCCAGGACCTGGCCGTGGCGAACGGCTACGCCGACTCCGGCGTCGAGGCGGAGGGCAGCGTCGGCGGCTTCCGGGCGTTCATCCCGTGGACCTACCAGGCGGAGAACAACCATCTCAAGGGCCGCACCCAGGCCACCACGATGGAATACCTCCGCTTCATCGCGGTCTCCCGGCTGTTCTTCGACAACATCGCGCACCTGCAGGCGTCGTGGCTGACCACCGGCAAGGACGTCGGTCAGCTCGCCCTGCACCTGGGCGTCGACGACCTCGGCTCGATCATGCTCGAGGAGAACGTGATCTCCTCCGCCGGCGCGCGTCACCGGTCCAACCTGCACGAGCTGATCTGGATGATCCGCACGGCGGGCCGGATCCCGGCGCAGCGCGACACCCTCTACCGGCACCTCGCGGTGCACGCGACCGAGGCGGACGACCCCACGGACGAGCGGGTGGTCTCGCACTTCTCGTCGATCGCTATGCCCGGTGGTGGCGCGGCCCGCACCGAGCTCCCGCTCGTGGACGCCTCATAGGACCGGCTCGCCGAAAGCCCCGGAGTTGAGGGGTGTCGATGGGCCGTACGACCGTTTGGCTCGGCCGATCGGTCAGGTGCGGGTCGGCGGAGCGTGCAGGGGCGGATTGCTCCTCGGTAACGAGCTGCGCGTGTCCCTGGCCAGCCGTGTTTGCGCTGTTACGTTGCAGTCGCAACACCGCACCACTGAAGCGTCGCCACGACTCATGACCGTCGGCGGCGGGGTCGGACCCGACCGATGGCGGTCGTATATATAACGCACAAGGCACGGGCGGGATGGGTGACCATCCCGCCCGTTCTGTATGTGCGGGGCCTGATCCGGCGGCCGGTGGCGGGCGGGGTGCCCGGATGGGGCAGAGTAGGCAGGCGTGACGCGCGCAGACCTGGACAAGCAGCCGCACGAGGTCGCCGAGATGTTCGACGGCGTGGCCGAGCGGTACGACCTGACCAATACGGTGCTCTCCTTCGGGCAGGACCGCGGCTGGCGCCGGGCCACCAGGACCGCGCTGGCGCTGCGGCCCGGCGAGCGGGTCCTCGACGTCGGCGCGGGCACCGGGGTCTCGACCGAGGAGCTGGGCCGCTCGGGCGCCTTCGCGGTCGGCGCGGACCTGTCGACCGGGATGCTCCGGGCGGGGCGCCGCAGCGGCCGGGAGGTGCCGCTGGTCGCCGGCGACGCGCTGAGGCTGCCGTTCCCCGACGAGGCGTTCGACGCGGTGACGATCTCCTTCGCCCTGCGCAATGTCGTCGACACTCCCGCGGCGCTGCGCGAACTGGCCCGGGTGACCCGGCCGGGCGGCCGCCTGGTGGTGTGCGAGTTCAGCCACCCGACCGGCGCGGCGTTCCGGAAGCTCTACCTGTCCTACCTGATGCGCAGCCTGCCCGTGGTGGCGCGCGGCGTCTCGAGCAACCCGGACGCGTACGTCTATCTCGCCGAGTCGATCCGCGCCTGGCCGGACCAGCGGGGGCTGGCGGCCCGCATCGGCGCGGCCGGCCCGTGGTCGCGGGTGGGCTGGCGCAACCTGACCGGCGGCATCGTCGCGCTGCACCGGGCCACGAAGAGCTGAAAAATGCTGTTTGCCCGGTTCCAATGGGTGCGGGGTGTTTAGCTCGGATACATGACGACAATCGGCTATCTGGTCGACGACTCCGATATCGACGTTCCGATCGACGATCGGGACGAGGGCGAGCGTCGGGCCCAGGAGCTGGCGCATCGTATCCGGATGGTCGCGGTCGTGGATCCGGAACACGCGCAGCGGCTGGTGGATGAGCTGATCGTCGCGCTCGACGTCGCGCTGGGCGGTACATTTTCGGAGCACTTGGACGGGCCGGCCCGCGAGGTCGCGGAGCGCGTGATCCAGAAGAGTCGGAACGGGCACGGAGCGGGCATTTCACCGCTCGGAAACAGTTAGGGTTCCCTAACCCCTATTCGCTTCAATGGCCGTCTTAGACTCCGGACTGGGCTGGCTTGTGAACTGTTTCACGAGCCTGCGCTTGACGGAGGTGAGCCGTGAACGACCTCGCTATCGCCGACGAGGCCGACGTGATCGTTGTCGGAGCAGGGCCGGGCGGCTCAGCTGCCGCGTACCACATGGCGCGGCACGGTCTGCGCGTCCTGCTGCTGGAGAAGACCGAGTTCCCGCGCGAGAAGGTCTGCGGTGACGGTCTCACTCCACGTGCGACCCGCCAGCTCATCCGGATGGGTGTGGACACCTCCGAGAAGGCCGGCTGGCTCCACAATCGCGGGCTGCGGGTCATCGGCGGCGGCGTACGCCTCGAGCTGGACTGGCCCGAGCTGGCCAGCTTCCCCAACTACGGCCTGGTGCGCACCCGCCTCGACTTCGACGACCTGCTGGCCAAGCGCGCGGTGGAAGCCGGCGCGCTGCTGCGGACCGGCGTCAACGTGACCGGCCCGGTGCTCGACGAGGACGGCCGGGCGATCGGGGTGCAGGCCAGGGTCGGCCCCGGTAAGGAGCCCGTCCAGTATCGCGCGCCGCTGGTCGTCGCGGCGGACGGCGTGTCCGGCAAGCTCCCGCTCGCGATGGGCCTCGCCAAGCGCGACGACCGGCCGATCGGCGTCGCCGTGCGGCGTTACTACCACTCGCCGTCCCGCACCGACGACGACTACCTGGAGTCCTGGCTGGAGCTGCGCAGCGCGCAGGACCGCGACCGGCTGCTGCCCGGGTACGGCTGGATCTTCGGCCTCGGCGACGGCCGGGTGAACGTGGGCCTCGGCATCCTCAACTCGTCGAGCGCGTTCGGCAAGACCAACTACCGCGCGATGCTCACCGACTGGCTCAACACGACACCGGCCGACTGGGGCATGCGCGGCGAGGACAATGCGGACGGCCCGATCCTGGGCGCCGCGCTGCCGATGGGCTTCAACCGGGTGCCGCACTACACGCGGGGCGTCATGCTCGTCGGCGACTCCGGCGGCATGGTCAACCCGATGAACGGCGAGGGCATCGCGTACGCGATGGAGTCGGGCGAGCTGGCCGCGGAGGTCGCCGTCCAGGCGCTCGCCCGGCCCGCCGGCGCCGAGCGCGAGCGCGCACTGCGGGCGTACCCGGCGGAGTTGAAGGATCGTTTCGGTGGGTACTACCGGCTCGGTGGTGTGTTCGTGAAGCTCATCGGCAACCCGCAGATCATGCGGATCGCCACGCGGCACGGAATGCCGCACCCCACGCTGATGCGCTTCGTGCTCAAACTCCTGGCCAATCTGACGGATCCGCGGGATGGGGACGCCATGGACCGAATCATCAACGGTCTGACGAAGGTCGCACCTGCGGTATGAAAACCAGGCCCACCCCGGTCGGAGCCACGCGAAACCGGATTAATAGTGTGAAGCGGCTAACAGTCGAGCAGGAGACGGCATGACGCTCAATCCTTATGTACCGATCGTCGGGCTGCTGACCCTCGGCGCGCTCTTTGCATTGTTCTCGGTGTCGATCGCGCCCATCGTGGGTCCCAAGCGGTACAACCGCGCCAAGCTCGATGCCTACGAGTGCGGCATCGAGCCGGCACCCCAGCCGATCGGCGGTGGCCGCTTCCCGGTCAAGTTCTACCTGACCGCGATGCTCTTCATCATCTTCGACATCGAGACCATCTTCCTCTACCCGTGGGCGGTGTCCTTCGAGGCGCTCGGCCTGTTCGGCTTCGTCGAAATGGTCCTCTTCATCGTCACCGTCTTCATCGCCTACACGTACGTGTGGCGACGCGGCGGACTCAACTGGGACTGACCTCCCGGTTTCTTGGTTTTGAGAGGAGGGGCGCGGCCATGGGAATCGAAGAGAAGCTGCCGAGCGGCGTTCTGCTGACGTCTGTCGAGAAGCTCTCCAACTGGGCCCGCAAGTCGTCGTTCTGGGGCGCCACCTTCGGGCTCGCCTGCTGTGCCATCGAGATGATGGCCTCCGGCGGCCCGCACTACGACCTCGGCCGATGGGGCATGGAGGTCTTCCGGGCCTCGCCGCGTCAGGCCGACCTGATGATCGTCGCCGGCCGGGTGAGCCAGAAGATGGCTCCGGTCGTGCGGCAGATCTACGACCAGATGCCCGAACCGCGCTCGGTCATCTCGATGGGCGTCTGCGCCTCGTCGGGCGGCATGTTCAACAACTACGCCATCGTGCAGGGCGTCGACCACATCGTGCCGGTCGACATCTACCTGCCCGGCTGCCCGCCGCGGCCCGAGATGCTGATCGACGCGATCCTCAAGATGCGCGAGAAGGTCATGGCCGCGCCGCTCGGCCCGAACGGCCGCAAGATGCTCGAGGCCCGCCGGGCCGAGGGCAAGCTGCCGATCGTCGCACCCGGCGCGATGCCGTCCTCCTACCGCGTCGACAAGGTCCGCCGGGCCGAGTGGACGCAGGCCGTCAAGGAGGGCCGCGAGGAGCAGCTCCGCATCGAGAACTGGATGAAGCTGCAGCCGCACCTTCGGGAGGGTGGCAAATGAGCGTCGAGCAGAATCCGAAGGGCGCCCAGCTGGGCGCGCCCGCGGAGATTCCGGATAACCCGCAGAAGGGCATGTTCGGCATCGAGGGCACCGGCGACGTGTCCGGCTTCGGCGGGCTGGCCCGCCCGCACCCGTCGACCGCGGGCAGCTCGCGGCCGTTCGGTGGCTACTTCGACGAGGTCTGCGACGCGCTGGAGGAGGCATACCCCGCCTTCGCCGACGCGATCGAGAAGGTCGTGGTGGACCGGGGCGAGCTGACCCTGCACATCGTGCCGGAGCGGATCGCCGACGTCGCCCAGATCATGCGCGACGACGAGTCGCTGCGCTTCGAGCTCTGCTCGTCGGTGTCGGGCGTGGACTACCTCGCCTCCGACGTGCGCCGCCTGCACGTCTGCTACGAGCTGCTGTCGATGACCTACCGCCGCCGGGTCCGCCTCGAGGCGGCGATCCCGGCCGGTGGCAGCCTGCCGAGCGTGACCCGGGTCTACCCGACCGCCGACTGGCAGGAGCGGGAGGCCTACGACATGTTCGGTGTCATCTTCACCGGCCACCCCAGCCTCACCCGGATCCTCATGCCGGACGACTGGGAGGGCCACCCGCAGCGCAAGGACTACCCCCTCGGCGGCGTGCCCGTCGAGTACAAGGGCGCCGAAATTCCGCCGCCGGACCAGCGGAGGGTCTACCAATGACGACATCGGGTTACGCGACCGAGCGGGAGACCACCGAGGGGCGCGTCTTCAACGTCACCGGTGGTGACTGGGACACCGTCACCGAGGGCATCGACCCGCTCAGCAACGAGAAGATCGTCGTCAACATGGGTCCCCAGCACCCGTCGACGCACGGCGTGCTGCGCCTCGTTCTCGAGCTCGAGGGCGAGACCGTCACCGAGGTCCGGCCGGTCATCGGCTACCTGCACACCGGCATCGAGAAGAACCTCGAGTACCGCAACTGGACGCAGGGCACGACGTTCGTGACCCGCGCGGACTACCTGGCGCCGTTGTTCAACGAGGCCGGCTACTGCCTGGCGGTCGAGAAGCTGCTGGGCATCACCGACGACATCACCGAGCGGGCCAACACCATCCGGGTGCTCTTCATGGAGCTCAACCGGATCTCGTCGCACCTGGTCTGGATCGCCACCACGGGCATGGAGCTCGGCGCGATCTCGATGATGCTGTACGGCTTCCGCGAGCGCGAGTACATCCTCGACATCTTCGAGGAGACCTCGGGCCTGCGGATGAACCACGCGTACATCCGCCCGGGCGGTGTCGCGCAGGACATCCCCGACTCGGCGATCAAGAAGATCCGCGACCTCCTCGTCTATCTGCCGAAGAAGCTCAAGGAGTACGAGGCGATGCTCTCCGGCCAGGTCATCTGGCACGAGCGCACCCAGGGCGTGGCCGTGCTGGACGTGACGGGCTGCCTGTCACTCGGCGTGACCGGCCCGGTGCTGCGGTCGGCCGGACTGGCCTGGGACCTGCGCAAGACGATGCCGTACTGCGGCTACGAGACGTACGAGTTCGACGTGCCGACCGCGCAGACCGGCGACGTCTGGGGCCGCTACCTGGTCCGGATGGCGGAGATCCGCGAGTCGCTGAAGATCGTCGAGCAGGCGCTCGACCGGCTCCGGCCGGGCCCGGTCATGATCGCGGACAAGAAGATCGCGTGGCCGGCCCAGCTCGCCGTCGGCCTCGACGGCATGGGCAACTCGCTCGAGCACGTCGCCAAGATCATGGGTCAGTCGATGGAGTCGCTGATCCACCATTTCAAGCTCGTGACCGAGGGCTTCCGGGTGCCGGCGGGCCAGGTCTACGTCGCCATCGAGCACCCGCGCGGCGAGCTCGGCGTGCACGCGGTCTCCGACGGCGGCACGCATCCCTACCGCGTGCACATGCGCGACCCGAGCTTCGTGAACCTCCAGGCCATCCCCGCGATGGCGGAAGGTGCGCTGCTGGCCGACGTCATCGCCGGCGGCGCGTCCCTGGACCCCGTGATGGGTGGGTGTGACCGCTAAATGTCAGAAACCACGGTGGACTTCTCCCCGGCCGCCGCGCCACTGGCGGAGAAGCTCCTGGAACCGGCCCTAGAGATCATCGCGCGCTACCCCCTGGGCCGCGAGCGCTCGGCGCTGCTCCCGTTGCTGCACCTCGTGCAGACCGAGGAGGGACACGTCAGCCCCCGCGGCGTCGCGTTCTGCGCCGAGGTCCTGGGCATCAACAAGGCCCAGGTCGGGGCGGTGGCGACCTTCTACACGATGTACAAGCGCCGGCCGACCGGCGAGTACCTGGTCAGCGTCTGCACCAACACCCTGTGCAACGTCATGGGCGGCCAGGAGGTCTACGACGGGCTGGTCGAGCACCTCGGCGTCGGCCACGACGAGACCACGGCGGACGGCAAGATCACGCTGGAGCACGCCGAGTGCCTCGCGGCGTGCGACTACGCGCCGGTCGTGACGGTCAACTACGACTTCGCGATCGACAACACCACCCCGCAGGCGGCGGTCGACCTGGTCGAGCAGCTGCGCAAGGACGAGCGGCCGGCCCCGATCCGCGGCGCGCGGATCTGCTCGCTCAAGCAGATGCAGCACCAGCTGGCCGGCTTCGGCGACGAGCGCGAGGGCGCGGTCGCCGACGGCCCCGCCGGCGCGCCGACGCTGCGCGGCGTCAGCCTGGCGCGGGAGCACGGCATCGCGGTCGCGAACTTCGACATCGACGCACCGATCACCACCACCAAGCCGGCCCGCGACGAGTCCGCCAAGGCCGTCAAGGACCCCGGTCCGGCGCGGGAGAAGCCCGCCGGGACCGGCAGGATCGCCGGAGCCGCGCATGCGGCGGCGGGGGCGGTCAAGGCCGTGGTCACGACGGTGGCCGACAAGGTGCGCCACCCCATCGCACCCGGCGAGACGAAGGCGGGCGCGTCCGGCAAGGCCGGGGACGTCAAGGACCCGCAGGTGCGGACCGCACAGCAGCGCCACCCCGACGCGTCAACATCAGCGCCGGACCCGACGAAGACGGACCCCACGCCGGCCGCGTCGAACCCCGCCGAGGCCGCCGGCGTCGCCGGCAACGAGCCCGCCGGCGACGGCAAGCCCGCCGGTGACAGCGTCGGTAACGAGGAGACGAAGTGACTGAGCCACGGCGCGAGGTTCTCCAGAAGCTCACCCCGGTTCTGACCAAGCGCTGGCTCTCGCCGGACGCCTGGCAGATCGACACCTACGAGCGGCTCGACGGGTACGCGGCGGTCCGCAAGGCCCTCGACGTGCACCCGGACGACCTGATCCAGCTGATCAAGGACTCGGGCCTGCGCGGCCGCGGCGGCGCGGGCTTCCCGACCGGTCTCAAGTGGGGCTTCATCCCGCAGGGCGACGGCAAGCCGCACTACCTCGTCATCAATGCCGACGAGGGCGAGCCGGGCACCTGCAAGGACCTGCCCCTGATGACGTACGACCCGCACTCGCTGATCGAGGGCGCGATCATCGCGTCCTACGCGATCCGGGCCAGCCGGGCGTTCATCTACATCCGCGGCGAGGCCGTGCACGCCGCGCGCCGGCTGCGCAACGCCGTCAAGGAGGCCTACGCCAAGGGCTACCTCGGCGAGAACATCCTCGGCTCCGGGTTCGACCTGGACCTCGTCGTGCACAGCGGCGCGGGCGCTTACATCTGCGGCGAGGAGACGGCGCTGCTCGACTCCCTCGAGGGCTTCCGCGGCCAGCCCCGGCTGCGCCCGCCGTTCCCCGCGGTGGCCGGCCTCTACGCGAGCCCGACGGTGGTCAACAACGTCGGCACCATCGCGAGCGTGCCGTACATCGTGCTGGGCGGCGCGGACTGGTGGAAGAGCATGGGCACGGAGAAGTCGTCCGGCCCGATGATCTACTCGCTCTCCGGCCGGATCGCCAACCCGGGCCAGTACGAGTGCGGCCTCGGCATCACCCTGCGCGAGCTGATCGAGCTCGCGGGCGGCATGACGCCGGGCCACAACCTGAAGTTCTGGACGCCGGGCGGCTCGTCGACGCCGCTGCTGACCGCCGAGCACATCGACACCGCGATGGACTTCGAGGGTGTCGCCGCGGCCGGCTCGATCCTGGGCACGACGGCGATGCAGATCTTCTCCGACAAGGACTGCCCGGTCTACGCCACCTGGCGCTGGCTGGAGTTCTACCACCACGAGTCCTGCGGCAAGTGCACTCCGTGCCGCGAGGGCAACTACTGGATGGTGCGCACCTACCGCCGGATCCTGTCCGGCCAGGGCACCATCGCGGACCTCGACACCCTGCAGGACACCGCGGACAACATCTTCGGCCGGTCGTTCTGCGGCCTCGGCGACGGCGCGGCCACGCCGGTCATGTCGACGCTGAAGTTCTTCCGGCAGGACTACCTCGACTACATCGAGGGCCGGACCGCCCCGCGGCTGTCCGAGAAGGCCCTGGTAGGAGCGCACTGATGACCGATGTCGCCAAGAAGACCGACATGGTTACGCTCACCGTCGACGGCGTCGAGGTGACCGCAGCCAAGGGTGAGCTGGTCATCCGGGTCGCCGAGCGGATGGGCATCGCGATCCCGCGGTTCTGCGACCATCCGCTGCTGGCCCCGGCCGGCGCCTGCCGCCAGTGCCTGGTCGAGGTGGAGGGCCAGCGCAAGCCGGTCGCCTCCTGCACCCAGACGGTCGCGCCCGGCATGGTGGTCAAGACCCAGCTCAGCTCGCCGGTCGCCGCCAAGGCACAGGCCGGCGTGATGGAGCTGCTGCTCGCCAACCACCCGCTGGACTGCCCGACCTGCGACAAGGGCGGCGAGTGCCCGCTGCAGAACCAGGCGATGTCCAGCGGCCGCTCGGACTCGCGGTTCCACGAGCACAAGCGCGAGTACGAGAAGCCGATCCACATCTCCAGCCAGGTGCTGCTGGACCGCGAGCGCTGCATCCTCTGCCAGCGCTGCACCCGCTTCTCCGAGGAGATCGCCGGCGACAAGTTCATCGACCTGATGGACCGCTCGTCCGGCGAGCAGATCAACGTCTACCGCGACGACTTCTTCGGCGGCGAGGGCTTCGGCGACGGCGACGCCGGCGAGGACCCGGGCGACGTGCCCTTCAACTCGTACTTCTCCGGCAACACCATCCAGATCTGCCCGGTCGGCGCGCTGACCGGCGAGCAGTACCGGTTCCGCGCCCGGCCGTTCGACCTGGTCTCCTCGCCGACGGCGTGCGAGCACTGCGCGGCCGGCTGCGCCCAGCGTGCCGACCACCGGCGCGGCAAGGTGCTCCGGCGCCTCGCCGGCGACGACCCGGCGGTCAACGAGGAGTGGAACTGCGACAAGGGCCGGTGGGGTTTCCGCTACACCACCGCGTTCGACCGCATCACCACCCCGATGGTCCGCGACGCCGGCACCGGCGAGCTGCGCGAGGCCTCCTGGAGCGAGGCGCTTCTCGCCGCGGCCGAGGGCCTGCGGGCCGCCAAGGACCGGGGCGTCGGCGTGCTCACCGGCGGCCGCCTGACGGTCGAGGACGCGTACGCGTACGCGAAGTTCGCCCGGGTCGCGCTCGGCACCAACGACATCGACTTCCGGGCCCGCCCGCTGCGCGCCACGGGGTCGCCGGCCGGCGTCGACGAGGAGTCGGAGTTCCTCGCCGCCTCGGTCGCCGCCGTGACGGACGTGACCTATGAGGACGTCGAGGACGCCCCCGCGGCGGTCATCGTCGGCCTCGAGCCGGAGGAGGAGTGCCCCATCCTCTTCCTGCGGCTGCGCAAGGGCCACGACCGGAAGCAGCTCAAGGTCACGGCGGTTGCCCCGTACCTGAGCCGCGGTTTCGAGAAGCTCGGCGCGACCCTGGTCGCGGCCGTGCCCGGTGACGAGGCCCGGCTGCTCGCCGCCGACGAGACGGTGGCCGGGGCGCTCAGCGCGCCCGGCGCCCTGCTGATCGTCGGCGAGCGGCTCGCGAGCGTGCCCGGCGGCCTGTCCGCCGCCGCCGCGCTGGCCGAGCGGACCGGCGCCCGCCTCGCGTGGGTGCCCCGGCGCGCGGGTGACC
>NZ_JBEZXZ010000237.1:0-12806 GCF_040638275.1 Actinoplanes sp. NPDC026623
CGCCGTCGCCTGCCGGCCCGCCGGCCCGCCCCCCCTCGGGTGCGCGGCCGGTCCGGGTGCCGTTCAGCTGATCCATTTCACCGCGCCGTTGAAGACGTTCGTCCAGTTGAAGACGGCCATGTTGTCCCAGCCGTCGCCGGAGGACGCGATGTTCGCCGGGTCCCAGCCGTTGCCGGGCACCGCGGTCCAGGTCGGCTCCCAGTAGAAGACGCCGACGGCGCCGCCCGCCTTGGCCGCGTTCTGCACCGCCGTGAACGCCGCGCCCTGCCCGTTCCAGGTCGCCGCGTACCCGGAGCAGGCCGTGTTGATGCTGTTGCCGGTGCCGTCCGCGTTGTTCAGGGTGAACGGCGCGGCGGTCTCGGCCAGGATCGCCGGCTTGCCGTAGCGGGAGATCATGTCCGCGACGACCGAGGTCATGTTGGCCATCGTGCCGTGCCAGTTGCAGTAGTAGGACAGCGCGGTGACGTCCCAGGCGACGCCCCTGGCCCGGATCCCGTCGTAGAACCAGCGGGCGTGCGCGTCGCTGTCGGAGTTGGCGGTGTGTATGACGACCTGGGTCGAGGAGTTGCAGGCCTTGGTGGCGTTGTAGCCGGCCTTGAGCAGCAGGCTCAGGTCGGTGAAGTCGTTGTTGACCACCTTGCCGTCGTTCCACAGCATGCCGACGTTGATCTCGTTGCCGATCTGCACGCTGTCCGGCGTCGTGCCCTGCGCCTTGAGGCTGTTGCAGACGCCGTAGGTGTAGTCGTAGACGTCCGTGGTCAGCGCGGAGATGCCGTGGCTCGACCACGCCGCCGGCTTCGCCTGCTTCCCCGGGTCGGCCCAGGTGTCGGAGTAGTGGAAGTCGACAAGCAGCTTGAAGCCCTTGGCCTTGACCGTCTTCGCGTACGCCAGCACCTTGGCGGCGTTGTTGTAACCGCTGCGCGGGTTGTTCCAGACCCGCAGCCGGACGTAGTTGACCCCGGCGGACTTGAGGATGTCGAGCGGGTCGGCGACGGCGCCCGCGGCCGTGTAGTACTTCGCGCCGAGCTCCACGGCCCGCTGGAGCGTGGAGACGTCGGCGCCGCGCATGGACAGCGTGGACGCCTGCGCTTCGGAGGGCACCGCCACGGCCGCGGCTCCCGCGGCGACGACGAGGACGGCGCCGACCGCGCCGATCCGCTTACGGATTTCACGAGGGAACATGCGCGACCGCCTGTCGATCGATTCGGCTCGATGCTGGGAGCGCTCACAGTAGACGGACGTTCACCGCGAAGTAAAGATGTTGCGTGTAAGTTAAAGTTCCTGCTCAAACACGCCGATGCGGTCTGGGAGCGCTCACAGAACCAGCGTTTAACATCGACATTCGTCGTTTGACTTAGTTGGGCATTCAAACTAACTTCTCCTCGTGCACCCCTTCGTGAAGGAGAGCTCATGAGACGTTCACCGCGGGTGATCGCCGCCATGTGCGCGGCCGCGCTGGTCACCGCCGCCCTGGCGCTGGTCGCGGCGCCCGCCCGGGCCGCGGTCTGGTCCTCGACGGACCGGTGGGGCACCTGGTCCAGCAACGGATACACGCTCTACAACAACGTCTGGGGCTCGGGCTACGGTCCACAGACGATCTGGGCCAACTCGGCCTCGAACTGGGGCGTGTGGGCGAACCACCCGAACACCGGCGGCATCAAGGCCTACCCCAACGCCACCCGTTACCTCGGCAAGCGGGTCAGCGCGCTCGGCACCACCACGAGCAGCTTCAACGTCACCGTGCCCACCAGCGGCGCCGCCTTCACCACCGCGTACGACATCTGGTCGTCCGACAACGCGCACGAGATCATGCTGTGGATGAACAGGTACGGCGCGGTCGGCCCGCTCGGCAGCCTGCAGACGACCGCCTCGGTCGGCGGGCACACCTGGGCCGTCTACCGCGGCTCGAACGGCGCCAACCAGGTCTACTCGTTCGTGCGGACCGGCAACACCAGCGCCGGCACCGTCGACATCAGGGCGATCGCCCAGTGGATCCGGGCCCGGGGCTGGTTCGGCGACGTGACCATCGGCAACGTCCAGCTAGGCTACGAGATCACCTCGTCGTCCGGCGGCCGGGACTTCATCACCAACTCGTTCTCGGTCACCGGCTGAAGCCCGGCGCCGCGGTCGGCAACTCCTGGACGACCGCGGCGCCGCCCGCCGTAAGCCTGAGCGTGCCGGCCACGGCCGCCCCGCTCAGCAGGTCGACCCCGGCGGCCGGCACGTCGTGGGCGGCGCCGGTGTGGTTCAGCAGGAACAGCCAGGACCTCGCGCCGTCGTGCCGCCGGACCGCCTCCACGCCGCACGGCAGGTCGCCGCATTCCGGGCCGGCGCCCGCCGACGCCGCCACCGCGCCGAGCAGGCGGGCGTAGCCGTCCGCGTCGAGACGGGTCGACACATACCAGGCCACTCCGTCGCCCACGGCGTGCCGGGTGATCGCGGGCCGGCCGTCGAGCACGCCGCCGGCATAGCGGGCGACGGCCTCCGCCCCGGCGAGGTGCACGGTCTCGCTCCACAGCTCGCCGCCCATAACCGAGCGTCGCGGTTCGCCGTCCACAGCCGGGCATCGCGGGCCGCCGCCCGCGTCCGTGTGGAGTGCGACGCGATCGTCCGGGGCGAGGGGGTGGAACTCCTCCACCCGGACCCCGAGCAGGTCGCGCAGCGCGCCGGGGTAGCCGCCGGTCCGGACCCTGCCGCACTCGTCGGCGACGCCGCTGAGGAACGTCGCGACGAGCCGGCCGCCCGCGGCCACCCAAGACCGCAGGGCCCCGGCCTGATCGTCCGACATCAGATAGTGCCCCGGCAGCACGATCATCGCGTACGCGTCGAGCCCGCCCAGCGTGCCGATGACGTCGGCGACGACGCCCCGCCGCCACAGCGCGCCGTGAGCGTGCCGCGCCTCGCCGAGGTGGTCGAGCCGCGACGACGGCAGGCCCGGCGCCTGCAACGCCCACGCCGACGGCTCGTCGTAGGCGACCGCCACCCGGGCCCGCACCGCGCCAGCCGCGCACTCCGCGATCCGATCCAGTTGCCCGCCCAGCGCGACCGCCTCCCGGAACACCCGGCTGTCCGGCCCGGCGTGCGGCACCAGCGCCGAGTGGAAGAGCTCGGCCCCGCCGCGCGGCGCCCGCCACTGGAAGAACAGCGCACCCTGCGAGCCCCGGGCGATCGCCGCGAGGCTCTGCCGCGCCATCCGGCCCGGCTCCTTGGTGTGCATCCGGTCGGCCGTGTAGATCAGGTTCGGCGCCGTCTCCATCAGCAGCCAGCCAGGGCCGCCGGCGCTGTGCCGGGCCCAGCCGCGGGCCAGGTCCGCGGCGAAGGCCGCCTCCTGCTCCGCGCCGGCACCCGGGTCGCCCGGGTAGTGGTCGATGGCGACCAGGTCCACCTCGCGCGCCCAGCGGGCGTGGTCAACCGGCACCCAGCCACCCAGCACGAAGTTCGTGGTGACCGGCACGCCGGGGGTCGCGGCCCGCAGCACGTCGCGCTGCGCGGTGTACGCCGCGAGCAGCTCGTCGGAGGTGAAGCGCCGGAAGTCCAGCACCTGGGCGGGGTTCGGCAGGTAGCGGGTCGCGCGGGGCGGCTGGATCTGCGCCCAGTCTCCGTACCCCTGGCTCCAGAACGCGGTGGTCCAGGCGTCGTTGAGCGCGTCGAGGCCGCCGTAGCGGGCGCGCAGCCAGCCGCGGAACGCCTCGGCGGCGAGGTCGCAGTGGCAGGTGGAGCTGTACTCGTTGTGCACGTGCCACATCGCGAGGGCGGGATGGCCGCGGTAGCGGCCGGCGAGCGCGGTCGCGATCCGCAGGGCGGCCGCGCGGTACGCCGGCGCGCTCCCGCAGTAGGTGTCGCGGCTGCCGTGGCTGAGCCGCACGCCCTCGGCGGTGACCGGCAGCGCCTCGGGGTGCGCGAGGCCGAACCACGGCGGTGGCTGCGCGGTCGGTGTGGCAAGGGCGACCGAGATCCCGTTGCCCGCGAGGCGATCGAGCACGTCGTCGAGCCACCCGAACTCGTACTCGCCGGGTGCGGGCTCCAGCCTGGACCAGGCGAACACCCCGACGGTGGCCAGGTTCACCCGGGCCCGCCGCATCAGCTCGACGTCCTGCGCCAGCACCTCCTCGGGCCACTGCTCCGGGTTGTAGTCACCGCCGTACAGCAGCCGCGGCATCCCGCTCCTTGTAGTTTGTTGGGAATCCAGCCAAACTAGGGCCGGTGCGGGACGCTGTCAATTGGGAGCAGGCGCTGGTGACCGGCAACGGCCGGCAAGGCGCCCTGTGCTGGGGTGGCCCGGACGCGATCCGGCTGACCGTCTCCCACGAACGGCTCTTCCTGCCGACGGGTCCGCCGCTGGACGCGCCGGACACGGCCGCCATCCTGCCCCGGCTGCGCGAGCTGCTCGACCGGGGGCGGTACGCCGAGGCCGCCGAGGCGGTCTGCGAGCAGGCGGCGGCCGGCGAGCCCCGGTACGCGGAGACGGTCTGGATCGATCCCCTGGTCGGCGCCGCGACACTCACCGTGCGGCCGGGGTCGGGGCCGGCCCGGCGGCCGGGCGCCGGCTCGTGGGACGTCGATCTCGGCTCCGGGCTGGTCGAGCACCGCTGGGCGGGCGGCGAGCTGCGGGTCTTCGCCTCCCGGCCGGCGGACGCGATAGTGGTGCGGCTGTCGGCGCCCGGCGGCTTCCGCGGGACCCTGAACCTGGGCCTGATCGAGGGCACCCCGCCGATCCCGGTGACCGGCCGCCTCGCGGTCGGCGCGGACGGCCTCACGCTGTCCGTCGGGTACGGCGCGGCCGAGGCCGGCCACCGGGTGCGCTGCCGGGTGCTGTCCGGCGACGTCGACGGGTGCGAGGTGCGCTCCGATGCCGTGCTCGCCATCCGCACGCTGCTGCCCGGCGACGCCGATCCCGCCGTACCGGAGGACTTCGAGGCCCTGCTGGCCGCGCACCGCGCCGTGCACGGCGAGCTGATGGGCCGGGTAAGGGTGGATCTCGGCGCCGGCCGCGCCGCGCGGGCGGCGCCCACCACCGCGCTGATGGCCGCGCCGGTCGGGCCGGCGCTGGTCGAGCGGCTGTTCGACGCCGGCCGGTACGCGATCGTCAGCAGCACCGGCGACCTGCCGCCGACCCTGCAGGGCGTGTGGAGCGGCACCTGGACGCCGGCCTGGTCCAGCGGTTACACGCTCGACGGCAACCTGCCGGCCGCGGTCGCCGCGCTGCTGCCGACCGGCACGCCGGAGCTGCTGCTGCCGGTCTTCGACCTGCTCGAGTCCGTCCGCGACGACCTGCGCCACAACGCCCACCGGCTCTACGGCGCCCGCGGCCTGCTGACCCCGCTGCACCTGTCGGCGCACGGGCGGCAGAACCACTTCGGCCCGCGCTGGTGCCAGACGTTCTGGACGGCCGGCGCGGCCTGGATGAGCCGGCTCTACTTCGACTACTGGCGCTACACCGGGGACCGCGACTTCCTGCGGCACCGGGCGTGGCCGTTCCTGCGCGAGTCCGCCGAGTTCTACCTCGACTTCGTCCAGATCCGCGACGGCACGGCGAGGTTCAGCCCGTCGTACTCCCCCGAGAACGCCCCGGCCGGCACCGGCTCGCAGGCCTGCGTCGACGCGACCATGGACGTGGCGGTCGTCCGCGACCTGCTGACGAACCTGCTGCGGGCCGCCGCCGAGCTGAACCTGGCGGACCCGGACGCGCCGCGCTGGCGGGCGCTGCTCGGCGCGCTGCCCGGATACCGGGTCGCGGGCGGCCTGCTCGCCGAGTGGTGCCACCCGGACCTGGACGACCAGCCGGCACACCGGCACGCGTCACACCTCTGGCCGCTGTGGTACGAGCCGGACCCGCTCATCACCGGCGACGCCCGGCTGCGCGCGGCGGCGATGGCGACCGTGCGCAGCCGGCTGGCGTGGTGGCTGGGCGCGGAGGCGGACGAGATGGCGTACGGGCTGGCACAGCTCGGGCTGGCCGCGGCCGCGCTCGGCATGGCCGACGAGGCGTACGCGACGGTGGAGCGGATGGCGGGCCGCTACTGGCGCCCGAGCCTGGTGCCGACGCACAACCGCGACGCGATCTTCAACGTGGACATCGCGGGCGGCCTGCCGGCGGTCGTCGCGGCGATGCTGCTGCGCTCGGCGCACGGCCGGCTGGACCTGCTGCCGGCGCTGCCGGCGCGGTGGCCGAGGGGGCGGGTGACGGGGCTGGCGGCCCGCGACGCCGTGCTGCTCTCCGAGCTTTCCTGGGCACCGGACCGGGTGGAGGCGGTGCTGACGGCCCGGCGCGACGTGCGGCTGACGGTGGGCGCCCCGCCCGGGATGCTGATCGGCGGCGCCCCGTCGCCACCGGTGGAGCTGACGGCCGGGCGGCCGCACCGGGTGCGGGCCGTCCGGGTCAGCCCTTGACCGCACCCACGATGACGCCGCGGGTGAAGTGGCGCTGGATGAAGGGGTAGACCAGCGCGATCGGCAGCACGGTCACCACCACCACGGCCATCTTGATGGCGAGCGCCGGCGGCAGCGCGACGCTGACCGTGCCCGAGGTCTGCGGCGCCTGCCCGGCCAGGATGTAGCCCTGCAGGACCCGCTGGATCGGGAACTTCTCGTTGTCGTCGATGTAGAGCAGCGCGTTGAACCAGGTGTTCCAGTAGCCGACCGCGTAGAAGAGCCCGACCACCGCGATCACCGCCTTGGACAGCGGCAGCACGATCTGCCACAGGATCCGGAACTCCCCCGCGCCGTCGATCCGGGCGCTGTCGAGCAGCTCGCCCGGGATGTTCTGGAAGAAGGCGCGGACCACCACCAGGTTGAAGACGCTGACCGCGCTCGGCAGGATCAGCGCCCAGAGGCTGTCCTTGAGGCCGAGCCCGGTGACGACCAGGTACTGCGGCACCAGCCCGGGGTAGATCAGGAAGGTCAGCAGGAAGTAGAAGAGCAGCCCGCGCTGCAGGAGCGACCCCGGCCGGGACAGCCCGTACGCCGCCAGCACGGTCACCACCAGGCTCAGCGCCGTGCCGGCCACCGTGACCAGCGTGCTCACCAGCAGCGCCTTGCTGATCTGACCACCCGAAAAGATGATCGCGTACGCGGAGAGGTCCAGCTTGCGCGGCACCACGACCAGCCCGCCGGCGTCGTTGATGGACTCCCGCGACGACACGCTGGTCAGCAGCACCACCCAGAGCGGCACCAGCACGGCGAGTACGACGAGCGTGAGCACGGTGCCCTTGGCGGCCCGCGTCGCGACGCCGGGCTCCTCCTCCCAGGCCGGCCGGGCCGGATGCCGGCGGCGGGGCGTCATCGTGGTCATGTGCGCGAGTACACCCCCCGCTCGCCCAGGAGGTGGGCGAGCTTGTTGGCGGCGAGGATCAGCACCAGCCCGACCAGGGCCTTGAAGAGGCCGGCGGCCGCGCCGAAGCCGTAGTCGCCGGTGGCGATGGCGTGGTGGTAGACGAACGTGTCGAGCACCTCGGCGGCCTGCCGGCCGACCGCGTCGCGCTGCAGCAGGAACTGCTCGAAGCCGACCGACAGCGCGTCGCCGAGCCGCAGGATCAGCAGCAGCACGATGACCGGCCGCAGCGCGGGCAGGGTGATGTGCCACAGCCGGCGCCCGCGGCCGGCGCCGTCGACGGCCGACGCCTCGTACAGGTTGGGGTCGACCGCCGCGAGCGCGGCGAGGAAGACGATGGTGCCCCAGCCGAGGTCCTTCCAGACCGACTCCGCGGTGACCAGGACGATGAAGGTGTGCGGGTTGGTCATGATCGCAGGCGGCGTGATCCCGGCGTCGCGCAGTTCCTGGGAGAGCAGCCCGGCGCCGCCGAGCATCTGCACGAAGAACGTCACCACCAGCACCCAGCTGAAGAAGTGCGGCAGGTAGACGACGGTCTGCACGAAGCCGCGCAGCCGGCCGGACATGATGCTGTCGAGCAGGATGGCCAGGGCGATCGGCAGCGGGAAGAAGAAGACCAGCTGGAAAGCCGTGATGGCCAGGGTGTTCCAGAAGGCGTCCCAGAACGCCGGGTCGGAGAAGAGCTCCCGGAAGTTCCCGAGGCCGATGAACGGGCTGGCGACCAGCGCAGACAGGGCGCCGTCGCCGAGGTAGGGGTTGTAGTCCTGGAAGGCGACCACGTTGCCGAGGGCCGGCAGGTAGTGGAAGACCGCCAGGAGCAGGACGCCCGGCGCGACCATGACCAGCAGCGGCCAGTCGCGCCGCAGCCGGGCGCGCAGCGGCGAGCGCCGCCGCCGGAACGGCACCGGCCGGACCGGCGGCGGGGGTTCGTCCGGTGCCGGGGTATCCGCCGGGGGTGCCGGGTCGGCGGCGATCACCTCGCTCATCGACCGGAGTCGGCCAGCGCCGAGGCGAGCAGCTGGCGGGCCTCGTCACCGCCCGCGGCACGCCACTCCTTGACCACCACGTCGATGTCGCTCGCGGGGCGCCGGCCCCGGACGATGTCGGTCATCTTGTCCTCGGTCGGCTGCATGCCGGCCTTGTACTTCGCCGGCATCTCGAACTTCAGGCCCAGCCACGGGTCCTTCTCGAGGTTCTTCACGGTCTCGTTCGAGTACGCGAGCAGCTGCGACACGTACTGCGGCGTCTGCGGGTACGGCTGCACGACGGGGCTGCGGCCGCTGATGAAGAAGTACTGGTTCTGGATCTCCTTGAAGCCGAGCTCGGTCTTGACCGGGCCGTCGGCGCCGCGGGTGTGGTGCTTGCCGGCCACGCCGTACTCGCGCAGGTCGAACTCGGCCGTGCCGAACGGCGCGGAGCACCAGTTGATGATCCGCAGGATCTCCTCCACCCGCGCCTTGCCGAGCCCCTTCTTGATGAACGTGTAGGAGATCGGCTCGTCGTCGCCCCAGGCCAGCGGGCTGCCGCCGGTGGCGGAGAAGAGCGGGACCGGCTGCACCTCGAAGCCGGGCGTCACCTTCTGCTGCTCGGCCTGCATCGGCTGCCACATGCCGATGCCGTCCTGATGGAACATGACCTTGCCGCTCTTCAGCAGCTGCTGCGCGTCGGCGCCCTTGCTGGCCACGATGTCCGGGTGCACCAGGCCGGCCTTGTAGAGCCGGCTCATGAACTCGGCGGCGGCCTTGTACTCCGGCGTCTCGTACTTGAACTCGGGGGTGCCGTCGGCCTTGAGCCGCCAGCCGTCCTTGGAGCCGGGCACCTTGTAGAACATCTGCACCATCGCGAAGATGTCGGTGAAGGCCCAGACGCCCTTGCCCGGGTCGGTGGCCTTCCTGCCGGCCTCGTACAGCTCCTCGATGGTCGCCGGCACGGCGATCCCGGCCTTGGTGAGCAGGTCCTTGCGGTAGAACAGCGCCCACGGGAACGGGCCGTCGGTCGGGTTCGGCACCGACATCAGCCGCTCGTTCCAGCAGGAGTGGCGCCACGCCCCGGCGGGGAAGGTGCCGAGCATCGGATAAGCCGCCACCGCGGCACCGGACAGGTACGGCGTGAGGTCCTCGAAGTTGGCCCGCACCGCGTCGCCGAAGCGGGCCAGCTTGGACACCTCCCAGCCCGGCACGCAGAGCAGGTCCGGCACGTCGCGGGCGCCGAGGACCGCGCCCAGCTTCTCCGCGTAGGTGAGGCCGTCCTGCGTGCTGAACTCCACCGGGGTGCCGAGCTCGGCGTTGACCGCGGTCAGGTAGGCGTTGCTGGCGCCGGCGGGCGGCGCGGGTCCCCAGACCGGGGTCATCGCCCGGATGGCCGGGCCGCCGGTGCCCGGCTTGCCGGCGACGGCGTCGACGAGCTGGGCCGGGAACCTGGTGTAGCCGTCGGCGACCGGGCGGGTGCCGAGGATGTCCGGCTTGGGGACGCTGACGGCGAGCGGTCGCTGCTCGGGCAGGACGGCGGCGAGCTTGTCCAGCTCCTGGGTGGTGCCGCCGCGGGTGGCCTTGTCGCCGCAGCCGGCGAGCACCCCGCCTCCGGCCACTGCGGCGGCGCCCAGGCCGAGCAGGCTCAGAAAGGTCCGGCGATCGGCGGACGGACCCGGAGGTGTCGTCACGGCGTGCTCCTCATAAACGGTCGACGGGACCGACTGCTTCCCGCTAGAGTTTGTTTGGCTTGTAGCCAAACAAACTAGCCGACGGTGGTGGAGGCCCACAAGACATGACCGTGCCCGCGCAACGTGGTACGGCATGATGGACGGGCCAGCCCGGGGACGCCGGCGGCGGGAGGCAGGACTGACGTGATCGGTACGCGCGGCATGACGCAGCCGGCGGACTTGTCCGACGTGAGAATGACGAATCTGGCGGTGGTACTCAGGTACGTACGCACCCACGCGCCGTGCTCGCGGGCGGACATCGCCGCGTCCACGGGGCTCAACAAGGCGACGGTCTCCAGCCTGGTCGCCGACCTGCTGGAGCGGCAGCTGCTGCGCGACACCGGCCTGGCGGAGAACCGGATCGGCCGCCCCGCGGCGATGCTGACCCTGCAGAGCCGCCCGTACGCGGCGGTGGGCCTCGAGGTCGCCGCCGACCATCTCGCGGTGGTGGCCGTCGACCTCACCGGGGAGCGGCTGCTGACCTGGCGCCGGGCGTACCCGGGGCTGGACGGCGCGCCCGGCCGGGCCGAGGCCGCGATCGCGGCCCTCGCCGGGCGGGTGGTCGCGAAGATGACCGGGCAGCAGCGCCGGGTGCTCGGGCTGACCGTCGCGGTGCCGGGCCTGGTCGGCGCCGACGGCGGCGTCCGGTTCCCGGCCCATCTCGGCCGGCCCGACCTGGACCTCGGCGCCGCCCTCGAACGCGGCCTGCGCCGCCCGGACTACCGGGTGGTGGTCGACAACGCCGCCAACCTGGCCGCCCTGGCGGAATACCGGGCCGGCGCCGAGGCCGACACGCCCGACCTGATCAGCCTCGTCGGCGGCACCGGCGTGGACGCCGGGATCATCTCCGAGGGGCGGCTGCTGCGCGGCGGGCGCGGCTTCGCCGGGCAGGCGGGTCACCTGCAGGTCGACTGCGACGGCCCGGCCTGCCGGTGCGGGCGGCGCGGCTGCCTGGAGGCGGTCGCGGGGCTGCCGGCCCTGGTGCGCCGGGCGCTGCCCGACACCGAGGCGGACGGCCCGATCACCGACTACGCGCCCGAGCTCGAGCGGATCATCGCGCTGGCCCGCGCGGGCGACGCCCGGGTCACCGAGGTCCTGGCCGAGACCGGCCGGCTGCTGGGCCGCGGCGTCTCGACGCTCGCCGAGCTGCTGGACCCGAGCGTCGTCGTGCTCGGCGGCACGTTCGCGACGCTGGCGCCCTGGCTGCTGCCCGCGGTGGAGGCGGAGGTGAAGTCCCGCACGGCCGCGCCCGGCGAGCCCGGCTTCCGGGTCGCGGTCTCCGCCCTGGCCGCGGACGCCGCGGCGACGGGCGGCGCGATGCTGGCCCTGGACCGCCTGGAGGCCGGGTACCTGCCCGCGCCCGCCTGAGCGGACATCGATGAATCTAAGTGTTTCTCTTGACCGGGATCGATGCAGGGTGTCAACCTCGAAGGGCTCCGCCGTAACGCGTGCGTAACGCACCCGGCGGAGCCTTTTCGGCCTCGTCATCGAAGCGCTTCGACTGTACCGCCGTCAGGAGAGCACCCGCCATGAACGACACGGCCCGCCGCACCTTCGAGGACCCCGGCGCGCCGCTGCCCGACCGGGTGGCGGACCTGCTCAACCGGCTGACCCTGGCCGAGAAGGTGGGCCTGCTGCACCAGCACCAGGCCGCGGTGCCCCGCCTCGGCGTCGGGCCGTTCCGCACCGGCACCGAGGCGCTGCACGGCGTCGCCTGGCTCGGCGAGGCCACCGTCTTCCCGCAATCGGTCGGCCTCGGCAGCACCTGGGACCCGGACCTGCTGCGCCGGATCGGCGCGGCGGTCGGCGACGAGGTGCGCGGGCTGCACCACAAGGACCCCGTGCGGACCGGGCTCAACGTCTGGGCGCCGGTGGTCAACCCGCTGCGCGATCCGCGCTGGGGGCGCAACGAGGAGGGCTACTCCGAGGACCCGTGGCTCACCGGGGTGCTCGGCACCGCGTACGCGGCCGGCCTGCGCGGCGACCATCCCCGCTACCTGCGGACCGCGCCGACGCTCAAGCACTTCCTCGGCTACAACAACGAGACAGACCGGCACCTGACCTCCAGCGACCTGCCGCCGCGGGTGCTGCACGAGTACGAACTGCCCGCGTTCCGCGCGCCGATCGCCGCCGGTGCCGCCGTCGCGGTCATGGCGTCCTACAACCTGGTCAACGGCCGGCCCGCCCACCTGAGCCCGCTGCTCGCCGCCGAGCTGCGCGGGTGGACCGACGACGACGTGCTGGTGGTCGGCGACGCCGGCGCCTGCACGAACCTGGCCGGCGACCAGCGCTACCTGCCCGACCACGCCTCCGGCTTCGCCGCGGCACTGCGGGCCGGGGTGGACTGCTTCACCGAGGATCCGCACACCACCGTCGGCCTGCTGCACGAGGCCCTCGATCGCGGGCTGCTCACCGAGTCCGACGTGGACACCGCGGTCCGGCACAACCTGGCGATCCGGTTCCGGCTCGGCGAGTTCGACCCGGCCGAGCTCAACCCGTACGCGGCGACCACCGCAGACGTCGTCAACCGCACCGAGCACCAGCGGCTCGCCCGGGAGGCGGCGCGCGCCGCGATCGTGCTGCTGAAGAACGGCGACGGCCTGCTGCCGCTGGACGCGCCGCGTACGGTCGCCGTGATCGGCCCGCTCGGCGACACCGTCGCGGCGGACTGGTACAGCGGGAGCCTGCCGTACGCGGTCACCGTCCGCGCCGGGCTCGCCGGCCGGCTCGGCGCGGACGCCGTGCGCGGCGTCGAGGGCGCCGACCGGGTCCGGCTGC